>VMDM01000052.1 GCA_008080815.1 Candidatus Nitrosopumilus sp. | reverse complement strand
CTCAGCCTGGTAGAGCGTTACCTTGGTAAGGTAAAGGTCGCGGGTTCGGATCCCGCTCGGAGCTTTAATAATTTTTTATCAATAATTCAAAGTGACCGGTTCGTTTTTTGGAATTTGAATTAATTGAACGGTTTGCGTTAATTTTTGAAATATTCCAGGTTTTGTTTGAAAACATCTTTGAAACTACTTTTGAATCAGAATTTGATAAAAGAACCTTACAACCTTTTTCATCTAATTTATGACATAATTCAGATAGTCTAGAAAGATCATCTAAAGTGAAATCTCTATTGGTATAACTGGTAAAATTTGCAGTGTCACTAACTGGTTGATAAGGAGGATCAAAATATACAAGATCCCCTTTTTTGGCATCATTTAGCACAGATTCAAAATCACGGCACTTTATGGAAACTTTGTTGGATTGAAGAATGGAACTTACAGAACGGAGATTCTCCTCGTTTACAATATTGGGGTTTGTGTATCGTCCCAAAGGCACATTGAATTTTCCACTACTATTTACTCGATACAATCCATTAAAACAGGTGCGGTTTAGGAACAGTAATCTAGATGTTTTTTCAATTTCACTTCTCGGAGTACTGTCTCGAATATTGTAATAGTATTCTTTGGAATTTTTATGATAATTTTTTTCATGATTTTTTAGAGATTGAATGAGATTATCAATTCTATCTCTAATTGTAGTATAGGCCAAAACTAAGTCAGAATTAAGATCTGAAACACTGTAGGTAACATTCTCTTTGGTGGAAAGTAAATGAAACAGTAAAGCACCACCTCCCAAGAATGGTTCAAAATATGTGTCAAATTTTTCTGGAAGATTTTGTTCAATAATTGGTAATAGTTGGCGTTTACCTCCAGCCCATTTAACAAATGGTTTTGGAGTTGTTTGAGTAATCTGACTGTATTGAAGTTTCAATGATAATAATTGTAAAATTTGTTATCATTGGTTTACATAAAATAATTTGATCTTGAACTAATTTTTTCCTATTCCAGAAATAGCTTAAATAGAAATTTGGTTTTTGAGAAATTTTTTACAGAATACTCTAGGGTGTAGATAATAAAATGAAAAGGAAAAGGTTGGGTGTTTTTAGTCCCACTTTGACCAAGCGGCCATCCATCTGTATGTCCAAGTGTTCAATTTGCATCCTAATGCTGCAAATGTACATCCCAATACTGCACCTGCACCGGCACCTAAAGCAACTGGGCTGTTATAGAACTTACCTACTTGGGGTTCTATAGGTGTCATGTATGGTGGCAATGTTGGTCTTGGATACTTGAATGCCGTCTCTAGTGGGTCTGCAACGGTAATGAGATTTACCATATTGAATAATGGTAATGACATTCCTACTAATACACCTCCGAACAGTATCAAGGAGTGCTTGTTCTTCTTTGTAGCCCAATATACTAAGTCCAACAGCATTGCTGATGGCAACCATACTGGTGTTACAATGAAGTCATATGGATAACCTAATGCAAACCATGCTGCTTTGGCAATCCATGTGTATACTGTCATAATCAGAGCGTAGTACGTTGCTGTTCCTGGAACTCCTGTAAATGTAAGGTAATATGTTGCACCTACAATGAGCATCAATGTTTGCGATATTGAGAATACCGTGTATGATGTCCAGGCCCAATCAGTGTAGAAGATATAGTCTCCTGCGTTGATTGTCAACAAAGTTGAGTTAACTGCAACAACTACTATGAATAAGTAGTGTGTACATCGTCTTAACCAGACCATATTTGTTGATGAAAGGGTCAGTATATAAAATTATAGAGTGTGATGAAGATCGTTAATTTTCATCATTAATTAAAAGGAAAATGAAAAAGAAGTGTCTGAAGGGTTTGCCTTCTGATTACCAACCAACGAAGATTGATACGAATAGAGTAAAAGCTGCAGAACCTGCGATGCTTCCTGCTACTACACCGTTACTATTCTTGTTGGAACCTTCTTGCATTACTTTAACACAGAAGATGTAACCTATAGCCTCAATGATTACTAGTACGATGAATGCATAGTGACCACTTGGTGTTGGATATGCCCATGGATAATAGAAGTATCCTGCTGCAGTACCACCAAAAGTTGCCAAAACTGCTGCCCAGTATGAAATTGTAATCATACCAGTCATGTTTTCAACGCGTCTACCAATCATTCGTTCTACATCAGCGCTTGATGAACCACCAGCACCGCCAGAACCGAATCCTTTAGGAAGAGTCATTATGAAATTATAGGAATTCAAAATCCTTTTAAGTCTTTCTTAAACTGCGGATTAAGGCTCGATCTAAGAGAAATTAAATAAAATAGAAAAAAGTGTGCGTTTGCACAATTTGTCTATGGGATAGATCTGCTGTACAATTTGCCTTCTAAAGCCATCTTGTACATTTCTGCGACATATGGGTTCTCACCAGGAGTTTCTGCACCAAGTTCTACGAGTCTAGCATATACTCTGACTACGTATGCAAGTGCACCCATGAATGCTACTACAACACCCATGTTAAACATCCAGTGGTTTGGAACGGCAAATATCTCTTCTACAAACCAGAAATGCCACATCTCATTGACACCAATTGTGAACATGGTTGCAAGATAACCTAAGATAGTCATCTTTAATCCGGTGTTCATTGAATTGTTTGGACCTCTGAGAACTGGTACTTTTCTATCATAGATTGCTACTGAACCCCAACCGAGTGGTAATGCTACAAAGTGTGAGTATAACCACCAGTGTGCTGGAGTGAATGCACTATCTCTGATAGAAGTCTGGTGTAGAGAACCATCAACGAAGTTATCTACTTCGACTGATGCTGCAGTGGATCCCATTGCGATGACGATAAGCCAGATCTTCTTAAGTCTCTGGATTTCGACTTCTTTTGGAATTAATGCGGGCATCTGTGCCATAACAACTTAGATGTAAATTTTACATATAAAGTAAGAGTTTACAAAAAAGCAAATTTTACAGGTTTTTTTGTATTTTTTGATTCAAAAAAGTGTAATATTTACAACTATACTTAATTAAATTGAAATAATTATATGAATTTTTTTGTCATTTCAATGATTAACATCGATGATTATCACCATTAATGTATCGATCCTCGCTATTAAGATAAAACATATAACCATGTGTATAGTGTTTCTGATTATTAGGGATAACTATGGTCGAAAAAAAGATTTTCGTAATCGGACTAAGCGTTGTACTCGCATTAGGTACCCTTGGCTTCAACTGGGTTGAATCCATTGTTCCAACTGCAGATGCACACGGTGTCCAAGCACAACTCCAGAGTCGTTTCATCAGAATTGAAGATGAAACCTTCAATAGACAATCCTTACAAACTGGCGAAACCTTGACACTACAAGGAACATTAGTCAGTCTTGTAGAAAGAGACCTAAGAGGATGGATGTCCATTTTCTCAGAATCTACTAATGCAGGTAACAGATGGGAGATGCTCGCAAGAGACCCACCAGGAAACGTCTTTGACATTCCAGGAAACTCAGTAGTTGAGTATTCTTTGTCTGCAAAAGCACTTGAAGCAGGTGTATATCATGTACACACACAACTCAACGTTGCTAAAGTAGGTCCAGGACTTGGTCCAGGTCAAACAGTCGTTGTTGAAGGAGACCCAATCACCAAACCAATCCCATACACCAACATTGCATATCAATCAATCATTATCGGTGTTGGCTATGTGATTACGTTTGCAACAAGACCCTGGCAAGTAATCTAAACCCCTCCTTTTCCTTTTCATTTTATAATTACTTACGTAATACGTAAAGACTAAATTTTATTGAAAGAAATTAACTGTACAAATGCTAAGTTTTAAAATTACAAAATTAGATATTTTTCAAAGTTATTTCTTTGGTGAAGTTGAATTCAGATCAGACAAATTCAAAGTTAACGTGCAAAATCAAAGAAGAGGAAAGGTTCTGAAATTACCATTTCCAATTGATACCAAAAAAGAAAAAGTAGTAGTCAGATTTACAGGTCCAAATGAGTTGTTTGTTGAAGATTATATTCCATTGATGGGAGAATCAGAATGGCTGGAAATTGACTCAGACGAAATAACATATTTTCTTGCAGACAATCAAGATAAACTTGATACAATTGAGATAATGTTAGATTAAGAGAAAGGACTTTAAGCAATCATAGGAAAATTCTTCTATGATATGGCCAGGAACTAGTGACCCATACAAAAGAAAGAAAACACTCAAGTTTTTAGCACTAACTGCGATTATCGCAATTTCTGTAGGGGTTGCAAGTTCCACAATCCAAGGACAAATGAATCAAGATAATCCATTGAAAGTTTGTATTAATGACAGAAACACACCATACAAAATCAAAGCCCATTTAGACATCACTATTGATGGGCTTCCAGTAGATATTCCTGCCAATATCAATGCAGGAATTGATGATGAGTGTCAAAGAACAATGTACACTCTAACAAATGATGGAACGATTTATGCTGAATGGGAAGAAGAGTATCCATTTGAGGTTGGACATTTTCTATGGATGTGGGACTTTCCATTAAGAGACATGGATCAGTCAAAGTCAATGGTATATGTCAATGGTAAACCATCACCAAGTTTCATCAATCAACCATTCCAAGATGGCTATAATTACAAAGCAGAGTTTACATCTAAAGAATACGATGAGACCAAAGACAGGGACTTCCTACCTGAAAATTAGGTAAAGACTTTGTTTAGTTTGTAAAGACTTAGAATATTTACAGTATCATCTGTTAAAGAAATTAAAAATAATGAAAAGAAGAAAGGAAGTATTTCTACCAGTATTTACCGTTGTCTGGAATGAGACCGATACCTTCTCTTTCAAAGTGTCTATCTAATTCATCAACCCATCTTTCACGGTTGTCTTTGTATGACCATCCATGAACACGTAACCAGAATGAGATAATTCCAAGAAGGAATACTGTGAACATCATGGTTCCGAAGATGTAGATCATTACATCATAGAATAATGGGTCATAGTTTGGTCCTAATTGTCCTGTAAGTGATGACAAGATGCTTAGGAAAGTTCCTACGATAGGAGTCATAATATTTTGGCTCAATTTCTGCGATATATACATTTCTTTTAGATTTCAAAAGTACGAGATCAGTATCACTAAGAGAGAATGAAAATAAAATAGAGAAAAGTGAGGTATTTGGTTATCCTCTACCCATAGCGGCGTATTTGCCTGATCTTCCTCTAAAGAAGAATGCTCCTGCAATTCCACCGAATACAGCACCTGCGATAACTGCTGCACCGACAACACCGTTTGCATCAAGATATGGAGTTCCTGAGCCAGATGCTGGGTTTGCTTCAGCAGATTCGATTCTTCTTCTTTGAATCTCAAGTGCCTCTTCTAAGGTATAAGCTCCTGTCTCTCCTTGATCACCAACGTTACCCATGTATTGGGCAAAAGCAACTGATGCTGCACCGATGGCGCCGAAGAAAAATACAGCTAGCATGGTTGTTGTTAAAAGTACTTTTGTGTTCATACCGTTTACCTAATCGTTTGGAAGTAGATACTTATTTAAAACTTTATTCGAAGGCCAAAATTTTCAAAAATGTACGAGATCAGTATAAGTAAGGTTTAATTCAGCACAATATTGAGCAAAATTATGGGAAGATTACACTCTCACAGACATGGAAAATCACATTCTATCAGACCTTCTACACTTAGAGCACCATCATGGATCACTCAAAGTCCTAAAGAAGTTGAAGAGTTAGTAGTCAAATATGCTAAAGACGGACTATCACCTAGTCAAATTGGAATTAAATTAAGAGATCAACATTCAATCCCATTAATCAAACCAATTACCAAAAAAAGTATGTCACAGATTCTTAAAGAAAATGAATTGGTTTCTGAAATGCCTGAAGACCTTGAAAACATTGTCAACAAGGCAGTTGGTCTTCAAAAACACTTGAGAGAAAACAAAGGAGATAGAAGAAATGTAAGATCCTTGGAATTAATTGAAGCCAAAGTTCACAGACTATCTGTATACTATAAAAAAATTGGAAGAATTCCTCAAAATTGGAAATATAAGTCTGTAGTAGCTCAATTAGAGTAATGACAAAATCATTAGATCAATCATTATCATTATTCAAAGACAAAATTAATGACTGTATCAAATCAAAAAAATCAATTTTTGTGACAACTCATATTGATTGTGACGGATTGACATCAGGAAGTATTATTTCAAAAGCTCTAATCAGAGCTGGAGCAAAATGTACTCTCAGAACTTCAAAAGAATTTAGCAAAAAAGTAGTAGAATCGTTTGGTTCTGATTCAAGGGACTTTCATCTGGTAACAGATCTTGGAGGAGGTTTTGCCAGAGAGATGGATGAGAAATTAGACGATAATTGGATGATTTTGGATCATCATCAAATTTCAGATTCAGAGATTGAAAATCAGAATGTCATCAATGCATGGAAATATGGAATTGATGGTGGTACAGAGATTTGTGCTGGTGGAATGGCGTTTTTGGCAGCGATGGCACTGGATGAAAGAAACTCTGATTTATCACAAATCGCAGTAGTGGCAGCACTTGGAGACAGACAGGATCAAGGTGAGAAGAAATCATTTACAGGAAAGAATTTTGAAATTTCTCAAATTGCAAAAGAACAAGGATTAGTAGAAGTTGATTTGGATTTACTCCTAGTAGGAAGAGAGACAAGACCACTCCCTGATGCATTGGCATTTACATCACAGCCATTTATTGAGGGATTAACTTGGAATAGAGATTCTTGTCTGGCGCTACTAAATTCAGCCAATATCAAATTAAAAGAAGATGGTAGATGGAGAGTTCCAGCTGAATTAGATGATGATGAAAAACGCCAAGTTATTGAGGCAATTACAAAGTATTCTTCAGGTAAAAATGCAACAGATATCATGTCAGAATTAATTGGATATACATACACATTTCCAAATGAGGATAAACGTAGTTTTCTCAGAGACGGAAGAGATTTTTCAACAATGTTGAATTCATGTGGAAGAATTAGTCGTTCTGGAGTTGGAATGGCAATATGCATGGGAGACAGAGACAAGAGTCTAAGTGAGGGAGAAACAATCCTTACAGATTATAGAAAAATGATCAGGCAATACATGAATATCTTGACTAATGAAAGATGGAGAATTTCTGAAAGTGAAACTTGCATTATGGTAAATGGGGAAGATGTAGTACCAGAAATGATGACGGGAACAATTTCGTCATTAATTGCAGGTTCTCCAAAAAATTCTGGAAAAATTGTAATTTTAAGAACAAATGGTGAAGAGAATACAATCAAATTTTCTTCAAGAAAATCCTTTGGCTGTACATCAGAAATCAATCTTAGTGAAATAATGAAAAATGGTGCAGAGAAATTTGAAGGGATTGGAGGAGGTCATAATGCTGCTGCTGGTGCAAAAATAACTAAAGACAAATTAAATGACTTTCTTAACTATTTAGAAGTAAATGTCGTTAACATGTCAAGTTCAGGTAGTTCTGGATAACATAACTTCAGATAAAGCTGAAACAGTAAGAAAAGCCCTGGAGCCAGATAATGTAAATTTTCCAGAAGGGTTAAGTTTGAAGTTAGACAGTAAAGATAACAAGTTAATTTTTAATTTTGAAAGTAAAAAGAATATGAAGCACCTTATAGGAACCATTGATGAGGTTCTGGAACATATTTCAGTGGTGTTAAAGGTGATTGAATAATGCTTGATCCAAAAATTCTCAAAGAAAATCCTCAGGTTGTAAAAGATATGCTCAAAGCTAGAGCATCTAATTTTGATTTTGATGGATTGTTAGAATCGGATCAAAAAAGAAGAGAATTAATTCAACAAACAGATGAATTGAGAAAAAAGAAAAATCAAATTGCACTTGAAATTGCTCAAAAAAAGAAAGCAGGAGAGGACGCATCATCAATTTTAGAAGAAATGAAAAAATTATCTACAGAACTAAATGTACTTGAATCTCAACAAATTTCAAATGAAGAAAAATATTCAAAATTAGCATTTTCAATTCCCAATCTGATTCATGAATCTGTACCCATTGGTCCAGATGAAACGGCAAACAAAGAAATCAAGAAATTTGGAAATATTCCAAATTTTGATTTTGAGATAAAAGATCATATCAGTATTTCAGAAAACCTAGGAATTGTAGACTTGGAAAGAGCAGCCAAAGTTGCAGGAGCAAGATTTTATTATTTGAAAAATGACCTAGTAAGACTAAATCAAGCACTAATTCATTATGCATTAGATTATCTTTCAGAAAAAGAATACTCACTTGTTCAACCACCATATATGATTAATAGAGAATCAATGGAAGGCGCAGTAATCACTGATGATTTTGAAGAAGTGATTTACAAAATTGATGATGAGGATTTGTTTATGATTGGAACATCAGAGCATGCAATGGCTGCCATGCATTCAAAAGAGATTGTAGAGGGTAAAGAACTTCCATTAAGATACGCTGGTGTAAGCCCATGTTTTAGAAAAGAAGCAGGCGCGCATGGACGTGATCAAAAAGGAATTTTCAGAGTACATCAATTTGACAAAATTGAACAATTTGTTTTTGCTAGACCTGAGGATTCTTGGAAAGAACATGAAAGAATGCTGGAAATTACAGAAGGGTTTTATCAAAAATTAGAGATACCCTACAGAGTTATGTTATTGTCCTCTGGTGATATGGGTAAAGTTTCTGCGAAAACTTACGATATTGAGGCATGGATGGCAGGACAAAATTCTTACAGAGAGATTGTTTCTTGTTCAAACTGTCTTGATTATCAATCTAGAAGATTAAAGATTCGATTTAGAGATAAAACAAATGAAGAAACTCAATATCTTCATACATTGAATAGTACATTGATTGCAACTACAAGAGTAATGGTTTCAATAATGGAAAATTTTCAAACTAAAGACGGTCACATCAAAATTCCTCATGTTCTTCAACCATACATGGGAAACAAGAAAGAGATCTTCTGACATACCCTTATATTTTGGGTTTAAAGGTCGATAATAATTGGCACGAAGAAAAGGTAGAGTAAAAGACAAGTGGCGTGAAAAACGCTGGGTAACTGTTAATGCTCCAGATTCATTTAACAATGTTCCAATAGGTTATGTTCCAATCACAGATGATGAAAATGCATCTGGTAGAGTTTTGGAAGTTACATTATATGATATTCTAAAAGGAGATCCATCTCAACATCAATACAAAATCTATTTCCAAATAGACAAAGTTGATGGAGAAACTGCTACTTCTATTTTCAAGAGATATGAATATTCAAAAGAATTTTTGAGAAGTTTAGTTAGAAGAGGTTCATCTAAAGTAAATTTTGTTATTGACATTAAAACAAGTGACGGATATATCTTCAGAATCAAAGTAATTGCATTAACTCATAGACAACTCAATACATCTAGAAAACATGCATTGAGATTGATTGCAAGAGATGTGATTAATCAAACCGTTCCAGGTATGACAATTGAACAATTTGTTCAGGCAACATGTTACAACAAGATTAATTCAGACATTATGGCTGCATTCAAAAAAGTAATCAAAGTAAGACATGTAGGACTTGAAAAAGTCAAGCTCATTAGAACAGCAGAAAAAGAAACTGTTCTTCTTGAGGCATAGTTATTTTGAATTCTAATTTACAATGAATGAAAAATTAGAGATTTCCATTGATGTTATAGCTCATGCCACTGAAGATATAGAAAAAATTATCAAGTCATTTGAAATTTTTGAAATTTCTCCAGAAGATTTTTCAGTAAATGAAACAAGTGGACATTTTGAAAATCCAATTTTTCTAATTAATGTAGAATTGACTAAAAAATCTAGTCAAAAATTTCTAGAAAAATTTTTGAAAAATATATCAAATGAAGAAAAATTAAAAATTATTGAAGAAATAGAGGAAAGAACCCAAGATTCCAGATTACACATTAGATTAAGTAAACAAGATTTGATTAATGGAAAAATTAGTTTTCAAGAGCAGGATACAATCAAAATCAAAATACACACACCTATTTACAACAAAAAAAATACAGTCAAAATTTTTTCAGAGATTTTATCATCTTACTAGAATAAATAATACAAAAAACCAAAGGGGTTTGGGAATGAGGAGATAAAAGCCGCTCCAGTCTGAGCATTGCTGTGAAGACGCCGCGACGAACCGACCCCAAAATTGATTTCATGAGATCAAATTTTGTGTTAAAAAATATCTATTGTTTTAAATAATGATAATAACGCCTCTAAATTATCGTGTCAGATTATGATGTAATCATTGCAGGTGGAGGTCTTGCAGGAACAATAACAGCACAGTCAATAGCTCACTATTCCAATCAAAATGTCAGAATTTTAGTTGTAGATAGGAATCCAGATATGCTTCCGGGAAGAAAATCACTTTCTGGTTGGGTATGTGGTGATGCTTGTTCTAAAGAAGCAGTAGACTATATGTCAAGTAGAATCAAAGTTAACTGGACCAGACCAGAAATTGAACACGACGTAAAAGGCGTAATGGCATTTTCACCAGATAAAGAAACAGCTATTCCATTTGATGGTGCAGGATACATGCTGAATCGTCAAAAACTTCCAGAGATTCAAAATGAGAGATGCATCAAGAAAGGAATAGAGTTCGAATATGAAATAAATCTAACAGGATTAATTTATGATGGACAACAAGCAGTAGGAGTTCAAGGTAAAGACAATAAGACAAATCAACCATACAAAAAAACTGCAAAAATTGTTATTGATGCAACCGGTGTTGCATCGGTTTTAAGAAATGGATTAAAAAATTCAACCAAGGTAGAAAAAAGAATCGATAGACGTGATTTGGAATCTACTGGAAGATACATCATGTATTTTGAACCAGGACAAAAAGACTTGTCTGAATTTGATCCAGATTATTGTATCATTCATTTAGACCAAGATATTGCACCAGGTGGTTATGGATGGGTTTTTCCTAAAGCAGACAACAAAGTAAACATTGGTTTAGGAGTT
Source organism: Candidatus Nitrosopumilus sp. (assembly GCA_008080815.1). Taxonomy (GTDB): domain Archaea; phylum Thermoproteota; class Nitrososphaeria; order Nitrososphaerales; family Nitrosopumilaceae; genus Nitrosopumilus; species Nitrosopumilus brisbanensis. The sequence continues at coordinate 9,379 of VMDM01000052.1, read as the reverse complement.
GAAAAATCACTTTTAGAAAGAAGAAATTCTAGATTAGGTAAAAAAGATAATGTAGAATCATTAATGAAAGAATATCTTCAAAGAAATGCAGTAATTAAAAATGCAAAATTATCTGAAGATAAAGAAGATATTAACAACAATTCTGGAATTTTCCAAGTTTCAGTAAGAAGACAAAATGATTGTATGGTATCAGGAGGATATGTTTTAGTTGGTGATTCAGCATGGATGCCAAAACCAATTGATGCAGGAGGAATTGGTCCAGCATTAATTGCAGGAACTATTCTCGGAAATAATATAGCTCAAGCATTAGAAGCAAACGATGTTTCTGAAGCAGGACTTTGGCAATACAATTTAGATTTCATTAAAGAGTACGGATACAAAACTGCAGGACTAGAATTGTTTAGAAGATTAGTACAACAGATGACTAATGATCAAATTAGTTATGGAATGAAACATTTCCTTGGCAATCTAGATGTAGAATCAATTAGCAAAGGTGAACATCCTGATTTCACAGGTTTAGGAAAAATTGGAATGATCATTAGAGGCGCAATGAACAAAACTGTCGCTGACGGTTTAAGATATACATCTAAAGAAAATCAGTGGTTAGTAGAACATTATGGAAATTATCCAAAAGATCCATCAGGATTTGATGAATGGAATAAAACTCTACATCAAAGAATGGATGCAGCTTTTGCTAAAGTAGAAGCATTTGGAAAATAGATCTAAAAATAAATACTGTTCTTTAAAACAAAAAATAATTTGGTTGAAATTGATTATTTAGATTGGAATAATTCTATAGAAATTCTTGAAAAAGCATACGATGCTGGACTTTTTGTGTTAATTATCGGACCAAAAGGAACTGGAAAAACATCATTGGTCAGAGATTTTGCAGACAAAAAAAATACCAATTTAGATTCAATAAATTTCAGTTTACGTACAAGAGAAAGCCATCTCGTAGGAACAAAAACTCTGAATGAAGGAACTGTAAATTTTGAAGAGGGAGTTTTGATTAAATCAATGAAGGAAGGAGGAATGCTATATCTTGATGAGTTGAATTCAGCAGAAGCCGATGTTTTATTGAGATTAGATGAAGCTTTGGATGATAGACGTCAAATTGCTTTGAAAGAATCTACAGGAGAAGTTGTAAAAGCAAATGAGAAATGGTTTGTTGTTGCAACAATTAATCCACTAACACACTCTGGAACTAAAGAATTACCTCCCCAATTACTTAGCAGATTTCCTGTAAGAATCAGATTAGAATATCCACCAGAAAAAATAGAATTAGATATTGCAAAAAAGCATATTTCTGAAAAATTTGAATCAGAATTAATTCAAGGGATTAAACTTGCAAGAACTCTTAGACAGGCAGCTGCAGTTGAAGAATTATTTTATTCACCAAGCTTGAGAGAAACTATTGCATTTGGAAAACTAGTTGAAAAAGGAATGAAACCAAAAGAAGCTGCAGTAATTGTTTTTGGTAATGTCTATACTCAATGGGGAGATATTGAATTTCAAAAGGTAAACGACATCATTACCTCAATGTTTGGAAATTAAATGCAATCATTAGAATTATCAAACGAAGCATTACTTGAGATAGCAACATTTCTAGTCAGAAGATGGTCAGAAAAGGATAACATCAACGTTGAAATTTCAGAAAATATCGATACAAGAACTAGATTAAATGAAAATAGAGTGATCCTTACACCACTTGAGAAAAGAATTGGAGATAGTTTTCAAAAATATAGACAATTGAGGACAGCTGTATGGTATGAGGCGATGAGAATCAAGTTTTGTAAAAAAATTCTCAGCAATGACCATGCTTTTGGATTTATTCTCAACACCATTGAGACAAAGAGAATTGAAGAACTTGGTAGAAAAACCTGGAAGGGAATGGATGAAGAAATTATTTTCAACTATGGATTTTTGTTAATTTCTAGACCACAACTACACACAGTATACGGAAAAGCAAGAATGGTTGAGGCATTTTACCAGTATTTCATGTCAGGTGCAATCAAAGGAGAATTGCCTTCGAATAATTTTGAAAAAATTAGAAAAGCAGATGAATTTGCAAAAAAAATTGTAGATAGAGCAATTCGTGAGAATTACGATACAGAGTGGTTGGAAAAACACGTTAGTGAAATAATCAAAATTTTAGATATTGATTCACTACTTTCAATTCCAATTTCATTACCATTTATGAAAGCAGGGATGCCACTATCAGAACAAGAATTACTTAAAGTTGTAAAAATTGTTGCAAAAAATAAAGAAGGAGATTTTGGAGCAATGGATTCAAAAGCTATTTTGAGTGGAGAGCATATTAAAGATGAATACAATATTCTAGTTGAAGAAAACAAAAAAACTGAGAACAAAGGCTTGACAACAGAGGCAATTGGAATTCAAGTTCCTTCTTCAAATAATATTGATGAAACAAAAATTTATGATCTAAGTTTGATTAATGGATTAAAAACGAAATTTAGAGAATGGAGAACTGGTTGGAAAGAACAACATGTTAGAACTGGTGAAGAGTTTGATGAAGAAAATTACATAGAGGGACATGAGCCATTTTTTTCAGATTTTAAAAAATCAATTAAAACAAAAATCGTCATTTTACTTGATCACTCCTCTAGTATTTCATCAGATGCAGTTGGGTACAAAAAAGCCACACTAGCATTGTGTGAAGTGCTTTCATTTCTTAAAGTACAATTTTCAGTTTATGCGTTTAGCACAGAAAATCGAGCAGTAGTTTGTTGGTCTATTAAACCAGATAATGTAAAATGGAATAATATTTCTGCAAAAAGATTGGCAAAAATTGTTGCAAATGGTTCCACACCACTAGCTGAAGTATATGATAAAATGTTTGGAGTCTTGCAGTCAAAAAGACCAGATATTTTTCTCACCTTGACTGATGGGGAACCATCTGATCCTGAAGCAGTAAGAAAAATGACAAAATCACTCAAGTCATTAGGAATCACAATGGTGGCTATGGGGCTTGGTCCAAATACAGTAAGAGCCACTACAATTGCCAGTAATTTGTCACATCTTGGTTATGAAAAAACAATGGCAGTAAGTAGATTGAAAGACATTCCAAGTAAAGTTATCAGAATTTTGGAAAAATGAGAGATATGTTTTATATGAGATTGAAAATTTTTGTCATTTAGAAAATGTCCGAAAATCAAGCAGATGTACAATTACTAGAAAAATTTAATCAAGAGATCTGGTCCAAGGTACCACACTTGGAAGACTCAAAAGTTGTCAATCCAACCCCTCTAAAAGAAATAACTGATGATTTTAAGGAATGTGCAAAAAAAGTATTCAAATTAGATATTGATAATAAAGACATCAAGATTTTTGGTAAATTTGATTCTACGTTGTTAAGTGGTTCAATCAAAGCAAGAGCTGCCACATACATCATTCATGATGCAATTAGCACTGGAAAATTAAAAAGTAATCAGATGGTTATTGAAGCTACTTCAGGTAATTTTGGAATTGCATTAGGATTGTTATCAAAGCTAGGAATTACGGTAGTATCATTAGTGTCTAGAAAATTACAAGAAGGAGTTTTCAAAGAATTACGAAATGAAAATATCAAGATTATGGATCTTGACATGGATATTTGTCCTGCACCAGGAATGGAAAATAAAGCAAATGAGATGGCTGCAAAAGCAACTGCAGCAAATGTTCGTTCTCAATTAATTGAATTAGGTTTTGAGCCAACACCATACGATGAAAATATTCAAGAAATTGAATCACTTTTGGCAAAGCAAGACATCATTAATTTAGCAAGATTCATTGCAAAAATTTACAATATTTTTTGCACCAAGCAATACGATAATGATTTGAATATCGAAGTTCACAAAAAAGTTACTGCTGCTGAAATTCAGCAACAATTAACAGACGCAGGAGAAAAAATTGAAGATTATCAAATATTTTGTTCATTTGGTACAGGAGGTACATCTGGAGGATTAAGTCAATTTATGAATGATAATTTTAATAAAAAATCAGTCCATATTGTTTTTCCATCTCCAGGACAAGACGTAGCAGGAATCAGAACTAGAGCCAAGGCTACTGGTCTCAAATTATACAATCCAGAAATCTATGCCAATGAGCATGAGATAGATTTTGAAAAAGCAAAATTTCTTTTAAAATTCTTTGTTGAAAAGGGTCATGACATTGGAGAGAGTAGCGCTCTTGAGTTATTTGCAGTAATGAAGAAAATTAGTCAGGAAGAATCTGGAAGATACGTAGTAATGATTTGTGATGGGATAGAAAAATATAGAAAGAATTTTGAACAAATATCAGAGGAAAGATTGCCACTAAATATTTCACTTGATGATGCAGCAGCCATTGCTAATGATTACGACAAAATAATTTGGGTTCATACTCAATACACACCAAAAGAAGAGGGAATTGAGATGATTGCTAAATCTCTAGGTGTAGATAAATCAAAGATTTCAATTACAAAAGCCAGAACTTTGGGCACCCTACTTACAACTCAACAAATTCCTGATGAATTAGACAAAGAGATGCAAGGTGACAAGGGCAAATGTCTATTGATTTGTATGGCAGGAAATACATCTTTGATGACTGCTCAGCTTTTATCCAGTAAAGGAAAGAAGGTTCAAAGTTTGAATGGTGGAATTACCAATCTACCAGATGGTTTTGGCAAAAATCCTGGAGAATTTGTCAAAATGGCAACAGAATAAATTTGAAATGTCTTTCAGTATCACAACCATTTGCTAATTTAATCGTCCAAGGTAAAAAAACAATTGAATTAAGAAAGTGGAATACAAATTTCCGAGGAGAGTTTTTTGTTCATGCACCATTAAAAATAAGAACTAAGGATTGTAAGAGACTCAAAATTAATGAAGAATTAGTCACTGGTGCAATAATTGGAAAAGTAGAATTAATTGATGTAAAAAAATATAATTCAAAAAAGGAGATTATTTCAGATAAAAAATTTCATTTTGCTGATAAAGAGTTTCAAAATAATATCTATGGATTTTTGTTAAAGAATCCTAAATTTTTTAGAGTTCCTATTCCATGTAAAGGAAAATTAGGATTTTTTGAGATAGATGTGCATCAAAAAAAAATTAGTAAAAAAGAGATAATCTCAGAAATAATTGATGAGGAATACAGATACCAATGGATTAACCATCACTGATTGAGTAAATTTTGTGACTAGTATATATAAAGCCGATATTTAAAGTCCCTCGTTATGCCTCAAACAAAACCAGTAGTAAGTGTAGAAAATGTTGTTGCATCAGCATCTATTGAACAAACAATTGATCTTAATGAAATCACTGAAAAATTTCCTGATACCGAATATCATCCAGAACAATTTCCAGGATTGGTTTTCAGATTACAAAGTCCAAGAACTGCAACACTGATTTTTAGAACTGGAAAAATGGTTTGTACAGGAGCCAAATCAGAAGAGATGGCTATCAAAGCAGTAAATACCGTCGTACAGAAATTAAGAAAAGGCAAAATAAAAATTAAAAATGATGCAGTAATTACAGTTCAAAATATTGTTGCTGCGATAAATTTGGGTGGAAAAATTCATCTTGAAAGAGCTGCAAGAACACTTCCTCGAAGTATGTATGAACCAGAACAATTTCCAGGATTGATTCATAGAATGCTTGATCCAAAGACAGTCATCTTGTTATTTGCTTCAGGAAAATTGGTTTGTACAGGAGCCAAAAAGGAATCTGATGTTTATCGTTCAGTACATAATTTGCACTCAAATCTTGAAGAAAAGAATCTAATGATATATGACGAATAATCATTAATTGATTTAATTGAGTGACGAAATTTTTAAACAAGAAAAAATAAAGCTTACACCCCATAATGGATTTGATCTGGTCGGTATTGATTATTTTTCAGATCCAGGAAACCAACTCTATTTTATCGAACATTTTGAAATGTATCAAGATGCATTAAATGCAAAAAAGAATCGAAAAAATCCTGAAGAATATTTTATTTTATACAGAGATGGAGCGGGTCAATTTCTATCAAGATGAAGAAATAACATTATTCAAAAAGTTTCACAACTCATTTTATCATTAAATTCATTTTTTTTATTTTGTGGAAAATAGCTCAAATGAGATAATTGAAGGATTTTATGAAAAAGAGAATTTTGAGAAATCTAATTCAAAAAATTTAGAAATTAGAAAAAGCGAATTAGCAAAATACCGGATTTTTGATGAATCAGAATTTACAAGAGGTAGAGAGGTTTTAGGAAATCTAATTGTAAGAGGCATGCTAGCCTCAGGCGGTACAGACATTGACTGGATGATTGAGCATAATGGGGGATTCATTATTTTGGAATTCAAGGGATTTCATAATGATAAAATCAATATTCCATTAGGACAAATGATTGCATACGAAAGACTTCATGAGAGATTGAATCAAAATGGAAAATGTTTTTTGTATATTATTGGTTGTGATGATATTGATTTTTCAAATCCAGACTCATCAATATGGATTTTTGAGATGAATCAGTGGAAGAATCAAGTTATTCCTAAAAATACAAGTGACATATTTTCAGAGCAAAGTAATTCCCAAAAGAAATTTCTTGTTTATAGAGAATACATGGAAGAAATATCAGTGGAAAAACTTCGAGAGATTATAGATAATCATTGGAAAAATTTCTAGATTTATCTTTTAAATGAGAAAGTGGTACTTTGTTTTTGGGAACCATTATCCACCTCAACAGTATAAGTTCCAGAATTATTCCATCCATCTCCTCCAGCTATGGCTAATGTTGAATAACGCCCATCACTTTTTGTAGAAAGTTTCTCAGCCCAAACAAGATCATTATTTTGATTAAAAATTGACAAGTTTACTTGACCAGAGATATTTGATTTACCATTAATTGAAATTATATCTTTGAAATTATATGATGTGAAATCTGTTTGAATCATCAATGGTGTAGCGGATTTAGATTCACTAGGACTAATTTCACTTGAACCAGACATTGATGTTGCAATAGCAATAATTGCAATTAGTGCAACACCTCCTATTCCAATAAGAATCCTTGATGAATTTGAATTTCTTTTAGTTACTCTGGGAGCAGTTTGAACTGAATGCAATTTTTGTGGAGTTGGTGGAATTTCTACCTGAGGTGGTGTCGGAGTTGTAGTTGGTTGAGATTTTGCATGTGATTCAATTTTTGGTTTTCTGCCAAGGTATTTTTCTGCAAGATTTTTTACATAATTTCGCTCAAAATTACTTATTACTTCATTATTTTGACATGCCCGATGAATTTGTTTTAGGATTCTATCATCGCCAAATTCCCCATTTAGTAATGCTTCAACATCGTCAATTAATGAATCAGTCATAAATTATATCTCCGATCTGATTATTTATCAATTCCTTGTTAATATTTCGGATAAATTCTCAGATACGCAAGTTAGATTGAGACATTTTTTGAGCTTGGATTATCACAGTTCGAATATAGTCTTTGGCGGTGCTATCAGAAACTCCCATCTGTTTGGCTCTAGAATACAGAGATATTTCTCGTGGATCACTAAGATAGCATTTCAAGAGATAGTTTAGTCTGTGTGAGCGTTTTTCATCACTTTTCATAAAAATAATTTCTGGAATTCATTAAAAAAACAATGGAATAATGACATAACCTCGATCAACAGACTTTTTACTTGTAAATTCAATCAAAATTTATGAAGAAAATAGAAGCTACAATTCAGATTGATAAAACTGGAATCGTTTCAGATGCCATTAAGAAAATCGTAGGAGGATTTACCGTTCTTGAAGGTAATGGAAGAGGTTCTGGTGAAAGACAGACAATCAGAGCTGGTAGAGGAACTGGTTCATTTATTGCAGAATTTAACAAAGTAGCAATAATTTCTACAATTGTTGAAGATTCTGAAGTAGATAAAGTGGTTCAAGCAATTTCTAACGCTGCATATTCTGGAAAATCAGGAGATGGTATCATTACAATCTCAGAAATTCAAGATGTAGTAAACATTGCATCTAAAAAAACAGGTTCTGAAGCACTATAATTTTTTAATTCAACCAAGAGAGAAAACCTCTCTTGGTGAGGTATCCTTTTGGAGGACATGTTTTTTGAAGGGATAATTACACTTGCAAAATTTCTATAAAAGCACGTTTTTTTATTCAATTTTTTAAATAAGCATTTTTCATGACTTGTTCAAGACTTTGGATATCTTTTGTAAAAGTAATTTCTGAGCGAAGTCTAGATCCTCCTCTTAGACCTTTTGTAAAACGCATTGCTTGTCCCTTTATGTTTGCAAATTTGATTTTGTAACTTTCAGAAATATGCAAGTATTCAAAAAAGGAATCCAATCGTTCATTCAAACCATATTGTTTGTAAGTTCCAGTTTTGAGATAATCATTAATTTGTTCAAATAAGAACGGATTACCCATGGCGCCCCGTCCAATCATGACATAATCACAGTTGGTTTCATCTATCATCATTTTTGCATCTTCTGGAGTTACGATATCACCATTTCCCACAATTGGAATTCCAGAAATCTCTTTGAGTTCTTTAATTAAATTCCAGTCAGAATGACCAGAATATCCCTGACTAACAGTTCTTGGATGTAGTGTAATCATTTGGATACCTTCATCTTCTGCAATTTGTGCAATATCTCGAAATAGAAATTTACTAGCATTAGTAACACCAGAACGTATCTTTAGAGTTACAGGTTTTTTGACAGAAGTTACCAGAGTTTGAAAAATTTGTTGTGTAAGATTTACTTCTTGAAGTAAAGCTCCACCTGCCATTTGTGATGTAATGTGAGGAGCAGGACAGCCCATATTGTAATCAATAATATCAAAGAAAGGTTCAACAATTTTTGCTGCTTTAGCCAATGCATTAAGATCTGAGCCAAATAATTGAATAGATATTGGTCTTTCAAGTTCAGAAAATTCAATAAATTCTTGAATAGTTTTTTGATTCTCTTTGAGTTGTTTTTCTTTTGCAATAATGCTGTGAATACTCGTAAATTCGGTTACAACTAAGCCTGCTCCATTTTTTTTACATTGTAGTCTTAGAGCAGGATCACTTACACCTGCCATGGGTGCCAAGAATGCCCTACTACTGAATCTTGGTAGCATAGATAATCTAGAGATTAAGTATATTTTAAATTAAAATTTTCAAGAATGACGTTTTTGTTCAGGAGTTACATCTGGACAGCCATCGTCATCTTGATACTTGTTCCAGGTTTCTGGAGAATTTGGACATGCATCATATTCATCATATATTCTGTCTCCATCTGAATCAAACTTTGTTGGTTGAGTAGATTCTGCACCTAATTCATCAGGACAGCCATCCCAATCCAAGTTATTGTTATAGTTCTCTGGCTCATCAACACATGAATCCCATCTATCTTGGATTCCA
>VMDM01000049.1 GCA_008080815.1 Candidatus Nitrosopumilus sp. | reverse complement strand
AAGTTTCAAAAGATCCTGAAAATGATTCACTATCACTATCTCCAATATTTGTAAATTTACAAAAAAATCTTTTCTATGCTGGTGAGAAATTACATGTTGATGGTAAAATATTTGCCCGAATGCAGTCTGTAGGATTGGGTATTCCTGATAGAGTAGTAATACAGGTATTAGATTCATCATTACCACCAAAATTAATTCATGAATCTGCTATTTTTCCATCATCATCTGGAGTTTTTTCAAGTGAATTTGAACTACCAATTACAATTTTCAAAAGTGGTAATTATGAAGTGAGAAGCTTTTATGGACAACATTCTACAAAAATACCATTTACAGTTGTGAATGAATATGAATATGGAGGAGATGATGATTTAACACTAATTTTGGAATCAAATCAAAAACAATATTTCCCCGGTGACTCTGTACAGATTACAGGAAAACCTAACAAACTAATTTATCTTGAAGAATATAAAATTAGTTTAATCAAAAAGTCAGAATCCGAAATCACGTGTGGCTCTTTTATTTGTGGTGTTCACAAGGGTTCCATAACCACAATTCTTCCTGGACCAAATGGCTCATTTGTATATGAGTTTGTAATTCCTAATTCTTCTGATTCTGTTGGAGATTACGAAGTGACAGTTGATGCTGACTTTGAAACAAAACATCTAGTATTTTCAGTAGTTGATAAAATTCCAGTAAAATCACCTGAAATCTTATTTGAAAAACAAAATAGAATTACTGAAAATTCAGTAGATGTAAAATTAGAAAGTAAAATAAATGAAACTAGCACATTACTTCCACGTGTTTTGTCTGGTTCACTAATTTCAGTTCCAGGTGATGAATCTAAAGTGAATCTCAAAGTTTCAAATGAATTGGGTCAATGTATTATTGGTCAAGATGATGATTGTTTGGTATCAGAGTCTACAAGAAAACCTGGACAGATTTTTGATACTGTGTCTGTTAATGGTGAGAATTTCAAGGTGAGATATAGTGGCACTGATGCAAGATTAGAAAAATTCAATATTTTGCCTGAAAATGATGAATCATTTTTGCCTTTAGAGAATTGGACTGTAGAAGTAATTAAAGAAAATCAGGCATCAAAATTATACTATAAAGTTACTTACAAAATTCAACAGTAAATCCAAAATACCTCTCCACAAAATTTGATTTGTGCGCTTACAAATTGTGATGTTTTATCAGGATGATCCAAAAAAGTGCACTGCTGCAAAAATAATTAAATTCGGATTTGCACAAAGCATAAAAAAAATAAATTCTAAAGGATTAGTTTTGGATCCTTTTGCAGAAAAAACCATAATTCCTAGTGATAGACATTTAGTAAATTCAGTAATTGGAATAGATTGCTCTTGGAACAAGGCTGAAAGTGCCTTTTCCACAAAATTTTCTGGAATAAAACGAAAACTACCACCACTATTGGCAGGAAATCCTGTAAACTATGCAAAACTAGGCAAATTAACAACTGTGGAGGCACTATGTGCAACACTTGTGATACTTGGATACAAGGACCAGGGATTATCCTTACTTGATAAATTCAAGTGGGGGCACACATTTTACGAATTAAATCAAAATCTTCTTGAAGACTATTCAAAAATTAATGATGAAATTGAAATCAATAAAATTGCTAGTGACTATGGTCTAATCTAATTTTTTTAAAATAAACAACTAATCCAATAATTACTAGAGCAATTACAATCAGAATTACAATATCTAACATTTTGTTTTCTTGTTCAATAATTTGGTTTGTCTCTAAATTCTTTAATGATAAATCCTCACTTCCAGCAATAAAACTAGTCTCATAGTAATCTGGTTTTAATACTGTATTTGAAATCCCAAAAATCTTTACATCATAAATTTTGGATGAATCATTATCAATATCATTCAAATCTATTTTGAATCCTGAATTATCTGAAAAAATTCTATCTGTGTAGATGATATTTCCTTTTTCATCAGAAACAAAAAATAAAATCTCATCAATATTTTGTGTATCTATCTCAATCAGATTATCTACTTCTGAATCATAATTTTTTTGCAAATCAACTTTAATTATTTCTGGAATGGCAGGATTCTCAAACTCTTTTAATATTTCAGGGGACATTTGATATGTTGTATCTGAAAATTTTTGTAATTCTATAGTTCTTGATTCAGGTGAATATGATTGGAGATAAAATGGACCATTACTAATCACTGCATGGTTGTATTTCTCAATCCATTGGATTGATTTATCATATCTATTATGAAAATAACTTTCATCTAAATTCAATTTTTTTAGTGATTCTGGAATATGTTTTGAACTCTGAAATTCTTTTAATGCATTCTTGATTTCAATAGCATCTTTGGGAATTACTAGTGATAACCAACTAGTGTTTTTACTATTGGCACTACTTCGTGAAAATGATGATTTATCATTTAATACTGTCTCTTCCATGGCTGCTGTAATTTCCCACGGAACTGAACTCCACATCATTCCCCATTGTGCTATTTCTCCTTCATCAAAGTGAGAATAGTCTAGATAAACTTCCATGGTGTCATTATCTATAATTCTAATTCCTTTGATGGTTTGAATACTTTGAAAAACTCTTGGTGAGAATTCTGAATCAAACGTTCTATCACTATCATCACTTTTCTCACTCCACTCTGATGCAAAATACATAGAGTATAGAATATCATAAATGTCCATCATACTTTGATTATGCCAATTTGAAAATTTAAAATCCAAAGTTACTTTACTTTTTGTAAATTGTTGCTCTCCTACTTGTCTCCAGTCTTTAAGATTGGAATCCCATAAAATGGAGTCAGTTGGGATTTGAATTCCCTTAAATTCTGATTTCTCAACAACCCAATCTACTCTGTATGGTAAAATCTTTCCATTAAATGGATGTGAAATTAATGCAGGATCTGAAATAATGTCCCAAATTTGTCTAGAGTATGTATCTGAAAATCCTGCAACTGGATTCCATGAACCTTGATAGATTTGCTTGACACCAATTACAAGTTTCTCACCATCTCCTTTTGCATTAATTGGTGTGAATCTAGTTGGAATTCCTGCACCAAAATCATTTACAACACCTGAAATATTTTCATTAGTTACATACAAGTCAGTTTTACTTGCCAAAAAAATCCTAACTGACTCAGAAATTCCCTGATTGATGGCATTTTTGATTAACTCTGTTCTCTCATCTGAATTTTTAAAATCTCCTGAATAGATTCTCTTTGTAATTTCATCAATAGAATTATTTTGATAATTCCAGTTTGTTGGAATGTTAAATCCTGGCATGTTTGAAAACCATGGAGAATACATTTGTGAGAGTCCTACAGAATCATATCTTACAAAAGCAGAACGACCCCACCCTTCAGTGTAAATATTCCATTTTAGTTCTGCAGGATTTGAACCATAAACCAGTACGAATGCTTTATTCAAATCTCCATAATCTTTTTGAACTTGAAATCCACTATCAGTTAATTCCTTTGCAAGTAATTCTCCAATTGACTTTCTGACAGGATCATCACTTCTGATGAAAATTTTGATATTGATTGGTAAATTCTGATATGTCCAATTATTACCATTTTTTTCAGCACCCATTGATTCCATTGCTTTAGAAATTATCTTGTTTGCATAAACCGGATCATATTCGAATGAAAATTTCTCTATAGTGTCAATCAGATTCAAAAACTCTGGATCTGATGGACCATAATAGGAAATTATTGGATTGCCAAATCCTCCCATTAACTCATTTACAATTAATTTTCTATCTACCAGGTAATTCAAAGCAAATCTCACATCTTTGTTTGAAAATGGATTGAACTCTTTAGATTCTGCAGGATTTACTAGTAAACTGTAAGAGCCTCCAGTCGATTCATACGTTTTCAAATTTTCTCTAGATTCATTATCTTCTAGTCTGTCAGGAGATATCTTGTAATAGTAAATATCCAAATTTCCTTTCCTAGTCTCTTCAAGGGCAGTATTTTCATCTAGATATTGAATGAATTTAATCTCTTCAAAATTTTGATCATTTTCTGCAAATACAAAATTTGTAAATCCTACAAATGTCAATATTGCTAGTATTGAGACTAGCATTTTTTTCATAATGAGTGATTTACATTCTAATAATAAAATCTATAGTGACACAAAATTCTTAAAACCTAAATTGATTGTAAATAGAATATTTTTATGAATATTGAAAATTTGTTGTTCAAAGGATTAAAAGGAATAATTGTTGGTGGTATTTCTGTCGCTGATTTTCATGCAGTTACAAATTTTGATGAACCAACTTGTAACAAAATCCTTGATTTTCTTAATGACAATCAAATTGGAACCTTTGATGGTAGTTTATACCAGTTTGAAAAAGGCGACAAACTAAAAATTGCTATGATTCTTCTTGAAAAAGGATTCCCTATTGATGAACTCTCCTCTGAACTGGATTGGAGGGATTTTGAAGGATTAACTGCTGAAATTTTATCTGCAAAGAATTTTGCAATTGTCAAAAATTTGATAATGACTAAACCACGAATGGAAATTGATGTAGTAGGAATTCGGCTTGGAATTGCAATTTTAATTGATTGTAAACACTGGAACAAATATTCTATATCTTCTCTGAATTCAGCGGTTTCAAAACAAATAGAGAGAACAAAAATGTATGTTGAAAAAACACCTGGCTCAATTGGTGTACCTGTAATTGTGACTTTATCTCAAGATAAAATTAATTTTATTGAAAATGTTCCTATTGTTCCAATAACAAAATTTTCTTCATTTATTGATGAATTTTATGGTCATCTAGATGAGATGGAAACTATAGAAAGAAACTAGACAAGAAAAATCCGACACTACCAATCAAGAAAAACTTTGTAATCTTTAATGCATTGTCTAGTGCTTTAGAATAGTCTTCATAAATTCCCTGACCCATGACTTTGACTTCAGCTATATTTTCTAAAATCTCAAATTTTGCAGATGCAGTATTTTTCTCAGCATTTTCTGCAATATCCATAAACCATTTGGCTAGTTTTTCAGCCTCTGTAATTAGTCCTAATTGATAATATCCATTTCTGTTTCTAACCTTTACTTGTGCAAAATGTGTATCTGATGTACAAATCTCAAGCAATGTTGAACCTCTTTTTTCAAAATATTCGATAATTTTTTCTCTTACTCCATTTTCCATATTGTTGGCATCTGCCCACCCAAGAAAATATTTTTTATCATTAATCTTTAGACAGACAATTCCTAATCCACCCATTCCCAAATCCTCTGTCCATACATCCATCTTTTCTGAATTTGCGTAACCAAATTCTATTGGATAACTTTCTTTAGTGATCAAAGTATCTAGACATGATTTTGCAGCCTTTAACATGTCCTGACCATCTTCATCTGAAATTTCTGGACCCATTGCATTGTGACAATCCACAATCAATGGTTTTGCATAATTTCTATTCTTTGCATAAGTTTCAATTTCTATTTTCATATAATTTGGAATATCTTCCATGCCGTGTGGTGAGAGTGATAAAAATAACAATGGATTTTTTCCAAATAATAATCCAATCACTCTTGATTTGTTTATTTGAACAGTTACTGGCTCTGTACATTGCATTCCTTCTTCTTTAATTGTACTATTTTCTAGTGTCTTTAGGTAATTTTCAACTTCATTTTTTGATGGTAAATTTAATGCATGATCAGAAATACTGTGCATAACCATTGCAGATGATGCTAAATTTTTGTAAATCAAATACGGGATATTACTACCGCCCACTGGGTGATATGGACCAGGATGTATTTCGGGCAAGACCATTCTAAATTCATTATTTCCTTTGTCTGTAGTTAGTTTGATTTGCGATGTTGAAACTTTGGTTCCACTAGAGCGTTGTTCCATTATCTCTTCAGCCTCCGTATGATCATTTCCTTGAGATGCCAAGTATGCCTGAATTGTTTTGTGAGTACTATACATTCCAGGTCTTCCAGCTCTGTCTGTCATAAATGACCAAACACTTGCAATTGCCATAAATGAAATTCCATAAAACAAAACATTGGTATCAAAAATTTGTTCAACCCACATTTCCTGAGGAATCAATACCAAATACATTGCAATTGGCTGAACAAAGCAAATTGCCCATGCTTTTTTCAAATTTACTCCCAATGTGGTTGTGTAAATCCCAATTCTAAAACTAGCAAAAAGGAAAACACCAAATGCTATGAAAAATGGCATTACTTCTTTTGAGAGAATTAGACAACCTGCTATTCCAACTAGTACAGTTGCAGTCCACAACATATTTCCAAATAAAGATGAATGCAATGATTTTGAATATTCATGTTTTTTTGTGAATCTTGTATCTAGTAATTGTGTCAAAAACAAAACCGTGACAACTAGTGGAATTCTAAACCAAAAATCCTCAATTGAGGAATAGAAATATCCAAAGTATATTGCAAGAGTTGTAATTACTGCAACACCCAATGATACAAACAGTGAGAAATAGTGTGTTGATGGATTGATAAGGGTTAATGAAAACCTATTATGGATATTAGAAACATCATCTGGAGCTTTGTCCATTGTTTTTTCACGGAGCTAGGAAAAGATCAATTACCCATGAAACTGCAATCAAGCTAATTGGGATTGACACTACAATTTTTGGATCAATTTTGAAACCTTTTGTTTCATCTTCAAAGAATCTCATTAAACCTCCACTGGATGCTGGAAGAGGTGCTGATTTCTTGTTACTACTCATTTAATTACAGACCCATAATTTTGGCATAAATACTTTATTGTTTATCTTTGAGTTTTTCTATTGTCTCAAGCAGAGAATTGATTGATTTGAGGATTTCTTGCTGTTTGTTATGATCACTTTCTTTTTCAAGTTCAAGCGATAATGATTCCAATTTTTTTTCAAATGTCTTTAGAATTGGTGATGGTGACTCTTGTTGTGGGACTGATTTTTTTTCAGGCTCTCTACCACAAGCAATACACAATGCATGACCATCTTTGATTACTCTGACACCCTTGCAATATGGACAGGGATCACTTGAGAGCGTGGCTCCATTAAGTAACATGTTTGCAGCCTTTTTTGTTAAATCCTCAGACATGAATATACGTTGAAATTCTATCTAAAAAATCTCATTATTTCTCATTACTTGTAAGCAAAGAAGGCTTAATAGTGTCGTAAAGTGGGATTAATTACAACGAATGGCGGTAATTTGTAATACTTGTGGTCTACCAGATGACCTTTGTGCATGTGGAGAGTTAGCCAAAGATAGCACCAAAATCATTATTCGACTTGAAACTAGAAGATTCAAAAAAAAGGGTACTATGATTGAAGGTCTTGATCCAAAATTGAACAACCTGGAAGATGTTGCAAAGGAACTAAAGAGCAAATATGCTTGTGGTGGAACTGCAAAAGAAGGCTATATTTTTCTCCAAGGAGATCACCGTGACACAATCAAAGACACTTTGATTAACTTGGGATTTGCCGAAGAAAGTATTGAGTTACACTAGTCACATTGTACGATTCAAGTAAAATCATTCAATTCTGTGGAATTCCATTTACTGCATTTCTATCTGTGATTTTTGGATTGCTACTTGTTTCATTTCCAATGGGAATCTTTGTAATTTTTGAAAGTGATATTGGTGATGATATCAACTATGATTTCCCATTAACACATTTGGAATTATTCAAGAATACTTCTATCTACCAATCAGCAGTTGATATCTCAATTGGTGATGCATTTGTTTTTCTATGGGTTTTGTATGCGTTACTATTTACCATATCTGTTTTGGGACCAAAACAAGATTTTCTAAAATCATTCACATCAATAATCTCAAGTGGAAATTATGATACTAGGTCAAACTATATGTTAGGAATTACTTCTTGGTTATCGATTTTAATTTTGATTAGTGCTGCAATTAATGCAGTTCAGCAAAATTTTGGAATTGAGATAATTCCTCCAATGGATATGAATCCACTAACGCAATTTTTCTATGTCTCATTAGCCCCATTAATTGAGGAATTAGGATTTAGACTAATCTTGATTGGAATTCCCTTGTATGCAATGTATTCATCACGCTTTTCATTCAAGTATTTCTTTAGATGTCTTTGGTCTCCCACATCATTAGATATTGTTGATAACAAAAAAGCAATTTTGTTAATTGTTTTTGTAGGAATTTTGTTTGGTTTTGCTCATATTGCTTTTGGTGATTCCTGGTCAGAAGGTAAATTTGCTCAAGCTACGGCAGCTGGAATAATTTTGGGTTGGGTATATCTGCGATTTGGATTTATTGCATCTGTTTTAATTCATTGGGCTACAAATTATTTTATCTTCTCTTATGCAAATTTTATCTCACAGATTAACGCAATAACTATTGAAAGTGCATTTTCACACTCACTAATGTCTACAATCGAACTTTTATTACTACTTTCAGGAATTGCATCATTATCTATGCTTTTTATTCAAAAATTATTTTCAAAAAAAGAAAATTCACTACAAGTCTAGTGCGACTTTGAGACCTTTGTATCTATTTCTGATTGTAACTTCAGTAACTCCTGCAGCTTCTGCCACGTCTCTTTGAGTTTTATTTTCCCCATTTGTTACACATGCAACATACAGTGCAGCAGCTGCCAGTCCCATTGGGTCTTTTCCTGCAGAAATTTTGACTTCTTCAGCAGTTTGTAAAATTTGAGTTGCTTTTCTTTTGGTTTTCTCTGATAGTCCTGCTTTACTTGCAATTCTTGAAATACATTTTACAGGATCAACTACTGGCATTTTTAGTTCTAATTCTCGTAGCAGCAATCTATAACATCTTGCAATATCTTTTCTTTTGATATTGCTTGCTTGACCAATATCTTTGAGTGTTCTAGGGGTTTCTGTGTCTCTGCATGCTGCATACAATGCAGATGAAATTAATGCAGAAATTGAACGACCTCTTACCAGTCCTTTTTCAAGTGCTTTTCTGTAAATGTATGCTGCTTTCTCAATTACTGCGTCACCTACTGCAAGTTTGTCTTTTAGTCTGTCTAGTTCGCTGAAAGCCTGTCTGAAATTTCTATCAACTGGTTCATGAACCTGACTTCTACTATCCCATGTTCTTAATCTCTCAATTGTACTTTTCATTGATGATGTGAGTGGTTTTCCAGTTGCATCTCTATTTTGAGGATTAATTATTGTGGCAAGACCCATGTCGTGCATTGCAAGAGATGTTGGCACTCCTGCTCTACTCTTGTTTTCCCCTTCATTTGAAAATGATCTCCATTCTGGACCTGACTCTTCGACTTTATCTGTAATTACAAATCCGCATTTTCCACAAAAATTCTCACCTGTATTTGCGTCAGTTACTATGTTTCCCTGACCGCATCTTGGGCATCTGTCTTTTGGATTTGTTGACTTAACCATTTTATATCTCTCAAAACTTTTTATACTGATTTTTAAAATTTACTCATAGTAGTTTTTAAGTCTGTTGGTGAGAGTCCGATCCAAATAATTACTCTGAAATTTCTAAAATCTCTCTAATCTTTTTGGCAATGTGTGGTTTTTCTTCTTGCTCTAAAAGAAAATTCAAATCTTCCATATTGTCGACATCCCACATTATTCTTTTTACAAAAACCATTGCAACATTTAGGGTGTGCTCTTTGGCAGTATTCATGTGAATTTTGTAACTATCTTCATCATAATGTGTTTTCATCAAATCAATAGGCATTCTCATTAATGCGTTGGTTCCATCAAATCTTCTTGATGGAATGATTATTGCAAAATTGGGTGGTGTCATAAAATTCAACATAAAATCAATATCTTGAGTTTTGATGTATGGTATGTCTTGTGGTAGAACTATGGATGCGTCAAAATTATTTTCCAACAGGAATTTATCTGCTAGAGCAACTGCACTGTTGACACTTTCTTCATTTTCATCTGGAATGATATGTGCATTATATTTTTGTGCAATTTCTGTAACTGCTGGTTCTTTGGTTACAATGATTACTTTGTCAATTCTTGGAGATATCGTTGCAGTCTGTACAATTTCTTCTAACATCACTTTACATAATTTTTCAACTTTATCTGATGAAATATCTAATCTTGTTTTTGCCTTGGAAAAGGTCTTTACTGGAATGATTACTGCAATTTTCAAATTAAACGTGCACTTGTTTTAAGATAAAATTAGCTAATGCGTCTTCTGCTAGTTTATTTTTCATTGTGATTTTTGTTTCGTAAACTTTCATATCGAGACTTTGGATTTTCTTTGATAGTAGTCTATCTTTTGCATCAATTACAATATTTGAACAAACATCAGAGTACATCTTTGCCAATCCATATGCATTTGATTCAATACCTGCGGCTTGCATGTATTTTGCGGCAGGACCACTTACTGCATCATTTCCAATTAATGGGCTAACTGCAACAACCTTTTTCTTTATTTTTGATAGTTCTTTTCTAATTCCTTTAATTTGTAACATTGGACCAATTGAAGTTAATGGGTTTCCTGGTGCAAGAATGACCATGTCTGCATCATGGATTGCATTGATTGCCTCTGGATTTGGTCTTGCTTTGTCTGCTCCAATGTATTGAATTCCTTCAACAGGATCTTTTCCTCTATGTTTTACCCAATATTCCTGTAAATGTAATTCTCCTTTTTCAGTAATAATTCTAGTTTCAACAGTGTTGTCTGTCACTGGAATGATGTTTGCACTCACTGCAAATTTCTCACACATCCATTTTGTAATGTCACTTAGATTTCTGCCATTTTTTAGCATGTTTGTTCTAATCAAATGTGTAGCCGCATCTCTGTCTCCAACTCCGAACCATGTTTCTTCACCAAAGACTTCCATCTGGCGCAAAAAATTGAAAGTATCTTTCTTTATTCCCCAACCTTTTTCTTGGTCTAACAAGTCTGCCAAACCATAAACAATAGTGTCAATATCAGGACAGACATACAAACCATAAAGCCAATAATTATCTCCTACATTACTTACAACATTTACTTTAGGGTCTTGGGCGACAAGTCCTCTTACCAGTTTGACTGAACCGGTTCCACCTGCTAAAACTGTAATCATTCAAATTCCTCCTGAAACATTTGTGACAATACGTCACTCCATATTACTTTTTCAAAATTTTGCGATCACAAGTAGGATAAGTTTATTACTGTAAATTGTCGCTCAAATTTATTGTCTAAAGCAGTTCTATTGACAATTTTAGTTGCTGGATTGATTGTATTTTCAACAACAGGCAATGCTTTTGCTGCTCAATTAGATGCAAGATTAAACCCTACTGCTGAAACTGCTCATATCAAATATAATTATCAAAAAACAGTCTTTATTGAATATCCACAAGGCGGAGCCCTGTTTGATGAATTACAAGGTAAAGAATGGAGTATAATTGGTTCTGCAGATGCCACTGATGTTGGCGTTCAGACTTTGATGATGAAATTAAATGAAAAACTCAAAAATGATGGTAGTAGTGCACAAGTTTCAGACTTAACAGTGGATTATGATATTCATCTTAAGGCAAGAAATATCAACACTTCAATTGATTATAGGGTAATCATTGAAGGAACTTTAGATAATTACATTATCACCAAAGACTCTCAAAAAATCCTAATTGACTTGGGTTGGAGAGGAATGTCTGCTGATGGTGAAATAGTAATTGATGGACATGAAATTAATTATCCAATTAACGCATTACGTGATCAAGAACCAATTGCATATGGATTTATGGTAGGTACTGAAGCTGAAGATATTCTTACTCAACCACTTCTTAATGCAGATTTTATCGGACAACAACCACTAACTAACTGGCACTTTTTGTTTGATCCTACTGGAATCAATGTAGATGCCGGTACCTTTGGATTAAGTGATGAGATTGCAGGATTTGTTGTTTCTAGTTGGACTATGGGTGAAAGTAGTTTGAGAGAAGGTCGTCAAGTTGAAAGAGTCTTTGAAGCAGAAATTATGGCTGACAAACCATACATTGTTAGAAGTGTACAATCTTCAGACCAAGGAACTTTGAAAATTATCGGTTTTGGTGCATTAGATACTTTTGATGGTGTTGAAATTGCAGGTGTTACTCCAAGAGCTCCTGAGGGATATGCAACAACATCTACTGGTGAATTTCCAGTAATGATTGTTTATGGAATGGCAGGTTTAGCTGCAGTTGCAGGTATTGGATTCTTTATTTTTAGTAATAGACAACTTAAGAAAGAAACAGAAGGACAGACTGGTATTGATCCAAGTAGATTGGTTGGATATCAAACTAGCTCATCATCTGGTGGTTACCAAACCAACAGAGGTGAAGCACAATTAAGAGATGATGATTCTGGATATCAACAACACACTAGTGTTTACACTGAGACTCCTCAAACAGCCCCTCCACCACAAACTACCTATCAAGCCCCTCCACCAACATCTGATGCACAAGAAGCATCATGCGGTTGTGCAGCTTCATCTGAAATGGGTTCAGAATGTGATTGTGAAATGCAAGGTTCTTGCTTGTGTGATGCTCTCTGTGGTTGCAATGCACAAGTTTGCAGAGACCACGTCAGTTCAATGAGTTAAAATTTTTAAAAAATTTTGTGTGCTGGGAGTAACCCTCCTTCTGTTTTCACGATATTTCGCTTTGCAGCCTACCTGAGACTAGTACAGGCACATATGCCTCTGTTTGGCTTTACTCCATGTGGGTCGGCTTTTTCATTCCTTCAATGAGAATCTCAGGTTTTGCCATCACAGTACACCTCATATTGGATATCATTTCTGTTCCGTTGCCAATCATCTCTGATTATTTATCTCCAAATCACATTTCCTGTATGGAGGGAGGAGTTTCCTCTGCCGTAGCAGCGTTTCGTGCTCCAGCTCACAGATTATCAAATATCTGATTGAATTTGAATATTACTTTTCACCTGTGATGAAGAGTGTTCCTAATTCACGTTTCCACTTTTTTCCATCTTTAAGATCTTTGATATGTTTAATTTTCACTTTAAATCCTTGTTCTGCAAATAATTTTTTCCATTGGTTTTCAGAAAGTAAATGCATCCTAATTTTCATCATATTTTGCCATTTTGCTGTATCTTTATTTTCTGAATAAAAATCGGTTCCACAACAAAACATTCCTCCTGGCTTGAGTAATTGAAAAATCTTCTTTAGTGCAATTGGAATTGACTCAACATAGTATATTGATTCCATTGCAAAAATAAAATCAAATTTTTTCCTTGTATTCCATGTTTCTATTTCTGAACAAAAAAAATCTTGATTATTTTTTGAAATTGATTTTTTTGCTCGTTTAATCATTTTGTCACTAACATCAATACCTATTGCCGTTTTACAATTTTCTATTTGCGAAATGTATCTAACGACCCAACCATTTCCACAGCCAATATCTAAAAATGAAAATTCTTTATCAAAATTTATTTTTTGTAAAAATTTTAAAACATTCTTTCCATGCTCAATCTCCATAGATTCAGCCTTTCCATTTTCTGCCCACTCATTGAATTTTTTTTTGACCGGATCCATTTTCCATCTAATTATTTTTTTACCAGTCCAAATAATTGCCTTACAATCATTTTTGGGTGTTTTGTGGCTAATTTTACCATATTTGATAAGCCAAATTCTGCTTTGATGAAATCTAAAAATTCATCTGCTTTGAGTTCTTTAATGATGTCTAATTCTTTATCCCATTCATTATCTGATAAGCCAATCCATCTATCTTGAACTTTGCCTGCAGAATTTATTTTTGATTCAATATCTTTTTTCCAAATCTGCTCATACTGTTTTAGTGATTTTTCTGCAGTATTGTTATTTTTGATTGCATTTGCAGCAACTTCCCCTGCAACTCTTCCATATTTTATTGCGTATCTAATACCTTCCAGAACTAGTGGATTTGCTTGTCCTGCAGAATCTCCAACTAGTATTAGATTATTGTAAACTGTTTTTCTCGATAAACCATCATTGGGAATTAAACCATAATGAAATTCTATTGGTGTAATTTTCCCTAGGTCTTTAATTGGTCCAGTTTTATCCTCTATCAATTTTTTTAATCTTTGTGTAGGATCAATATCTGAATCTGGTTTTCCAACACCTACACCAATTCTAACTATGTTTTCTCCCAAAGGAAAAATCCATGCATAACCTGCAGGTGAATACTCTTGTCCGACCATTAACCACCATGTATCTGATTTTACATTCTCAACATGTGCTTCATATTCTGCTCCAGCACCAAATCTTTCCCATTGTGTAACAAATCCCATTAATTTTGAAACAACTGAAGAAAAACCACTGGCATCAATTACAATTTTTGCATTAAATGTAATTGGATTATTTTTGTCAGTTCTTACTCCTACAATATCTCCGTTTTGATTTTTTATTACCTCACTAATTGAAATCTTTGTAAAAATTTCTGCTCCAGCATCTTGAGCAATTTCTGCTAACCATCTGTATGTCTTTCTTACATCTAGTACTGCTGCACGAGCAATTGTATCTGAAATAGAAACTTGATTGTTTGGAGAACAAAATGTGAAATTCTGAATTGGATTAAAACAATCATCCGGAATTCCGAATTCTTTAATGTTTTCTATCCATGTAACTCCACTAGTTCTAACTGTTTCAGCAATTGTTGATTCTTTTTCAAGAACTGCAACTTTAATGCCTTTTTTAGCTGCTGCATATGCTGCTGAAGTGCCTGCAGGTCCACCCCCAACAATTACTAAATCAAAATCATACTCTGAATTCAATAATTAGTGTAAACTTTGGTAGGATATAATTTTGAGTAAATATTATTTTCTCAATACTGGATTGCCCTCTGAATCATTTGCACGTTCAGGATCAAATGTATCTAGATGAGAATCATCTCTGTGAACAAAACTATGTGTTTCACCTTGAATTTTTCTGCAAAATTTTGAATGTATGGTTTCTTGTACCTGTAATGTTGTTTCATTTTCATGAAATAATCGTTTTCCGCAATCTGGACATACTGATTCAGGCATATTCATTATCTGAAATGAATCTATTTAGATGTTTCAAATTTTAAAATTCATAGTAAGAAACTTTAGATGGAATGCTTATTCCTCTAAAGCATTGGATGAGTCACACATCTCTTCATTTGTAATGTGGTCAGTTATTACTGGAATTGTTATGGTTGTTTCTGGAATTAGTTATATGCGATTTCGAAAAAATAAATGAATTAAAATCTAATTCTCATTGATTAATTCTTTTAATATATTCAATAATTCCAGTATAGTCTAAATCTCCTAATTTCATATTTGATGCATTTGTGAAAACCTCTTCTGCTTTTTGGAGCATAGGTAATTTGATTTTAAATTGTTCAGCAGTCTTTTGCATTGTTGAGATATCTTTTTTCAAATTATCTAAGGTAAATGTTGGTTCGTAATTTCCATCAATCATCTTGAAAGCCTTGTTTTCACTCATTCCTGTTTTAAAATATGTTGAATTTAGAATCTCTAGAAATATTTTGGGGTCGTTATTTGATTTCGTGACTAGTGTGATTCCTTCTGATAATGCAAGAGATAACATGGTGATTTGTAGATTCATTGCTAATTTTATTAAATGTGCAACTGGATTACTTCCTAAATAAAATGACTTGCTGGCAATTTTCTCTAAAACTGGCATACATTTTTCAGTAATCTCTTTTTTTCCAGAAATCATCATTACCAAATTTCCAGAAATTGCAACGTTTGGTCCTCCCATTACTGGAATATCGATTTTATCAAATCCTTTTTCCAAAAATTTCTCGTAGATTTTTTGTGATTCATTTGGTTCAATTGTGCTCATATCTGCAACTACTGAACCTGTTTTCAAGCCATGAATGATTCCATCATTTCCAAATGAAATTTCATTTACCGCATTTGCATCTTTAACAATTGTTATCACCAAATCTGATTGTTCTGCAACTTCTTTGGGTGAACTAGCAATAGTTGCACCCATATTTTCTAAATCTCTAGTTTTTTCTTTAGTTCTATTGTAGATTATTATTTTAATTCCTTCTTGTAAAAGATGTTCTGAAATTGCTCTTCCAAGCATTCCAATTCCTATAATTCCAACATTCATTTCATTCATTTCAGTGTCTTTCTTCATCTACAATTTCCCAATTAGAATTTCCAAATCTTGGTGCCGAAAATTCAATTTGACCTATCGTCTTATCGCCTTTTTTTACTTTGGCAAAATCAAATTTTTTCATTTGAAAGATTCTATCTTTTGGTTTGTATCCTCCTTCGATAATTTTTATTTTAAATCGCTTACTGGCTTTGATGATAAGTTTTCTTGCATTTTGAACATCTCCAATCCAAGAAAACATTTCAAATTCACCAAAATTTTTAGTTGCAATTGTATGATTGTATAATCTTGCTTCTAACTTCATTTTTTTTTCAGCAGATTGTTGATTTAACCACTCTATCACCTCTATGCCAAAACCCTTCTCAATCCCAAAAGTTTCTGAATCTGCCATATTGAAGTTGAATTATTTTCTCTAAAAATAATTTTCGAAAACCAATTTTTGTATTGTTAGACTAAAATATTCATAGAATACACAGAAACTATGCTTACAGTTGACTGTAAAGACATTCTTCCTATTCAAAGGGAACTGTTAATTTATGTCTCAGATCAAGTTGCTGCAATTCCAACACTGAAAAATCATCAATTTACACTGTCTACTTTTGATGATCATGAAAAGATCGAAATTGATGTGGTAATAACCTCGATAAAGGAATTTCTTGATTCAATCGGGGAAGGACACAATTTTGCAGTTATCTGTAAAGATGACACCATTACAGTTTCTTCTGTAAATGGAAAAACCATAGAACGAGAATCTCCTATGACACAGGAAATGTTTTCATGCACTCATTGTGGATTTGTTACTAGATATCAGGTTGAAATGACGACACATATGAGGATGCATTATTTGTAAAAAATTTTGAAAATCCTTGGTATTGTTTTACCTCCATTTTTTAAAGATAATGGCTCAATGACAAATTTGTAATATGGAAACTGTCTTTGATATTCAATTGAATAACTCTTTGCAACATCAATTGATTCAAAATTTGTCCTTAAATCTTGTAGAATGATTTCATTTCCCTCAATGTTGTAAATACAAATTTTCTTTTTTTCCTTTCCAAGAATAATTTTTGTTGAAAAATACCACATGCCTCCTAAAATTATGATGAAAAAACATGTAATGAAACTGTCTAGAATTCTATTCATATCATATTTCTTTACAGGATCTTTATAAGCACTAAAGTTATTTACAATATGTGGACGGAAATTCTTTTTCAAAAACAACCAAAGTTTATTGTGAAAGATGTGATGAGGTTTTTTCAAATAGATCCAAATATGAACAACATCTCAAAGTTCATTCTGGTCTAAAATCTGCAGAGGTTTGTCCAATTGATACTGTAATCGGAAAATTTACAAATTATTTCAAAAAAAAATATTCCAAGGACTTGGAATAAATTTTTAAGTGTATCAAAGAATTTTTTTTTATGAAGAAAAAAGGGATAATTGGAATTATTTCAGGTTTAATTATTTTAGGCATAATCCTATCTGTTTCACTCTCATCAGACTCACAAAGCATGAATTTTGAGCCTAGACTGTATGGTCAAATATCGACTGAAATGGGTTCATCTATTGTAGGCAATCTTGATGCACCAGTAACAATAATTGAATTTGGTGATTATCAATGTCATCAATGCTATAATTGGTTTCATAATACCAAGCCAAAAATTTTTCAAGATTATGTTGATTCTGGAAAAGTGAATTTCATTTTTGTTGATATGGCGTTTCTAGGAAGACATTCATCAATTGCATCTCAGGCAAGTTACTGTGCTGAAGATCAAAACCAATACTGGCAATATCATAATACACTGTATAATTTACAGGAATCAAAAATAGATGGTGGTTGGGCAAATAGTGAAAGACTGAAGGCATTTGCATTTAGTCTTGGATTGGACATGACTTTGTTTGAGGATTGTCTTGATTCTGGAAAATATCAAAAAAGAGTGACGTTCAATACCTCTGAGGGAAGACAAAATGGAGTAAGTGGAACACCAACTTTCTTTATCATTTCTGAGAATCAACAAGAAAAAATTGTTGGTGCTCAACCATTTTCAGTTTTTAAGATGGTTTTAGATGAAATGATTTAATGAATTCTATGATTAAAACTATTTTTAAAATTCCATTATACCTTCTTTTTGCTATTCTGATTTTTTCAATTATGACTTTTGTTATGTTATTGATTTCAGAATATCTATTTTTAGAACCCTATTTTGCTTTTCACATTCCAAATAATTCCGAATTTGGATTTATTTTGATTCTTATTTTATCTGGTTTGGCATCAGTTGTAATTCCGATGAATATCTATAGAATCAGAGTTCTTTCAATTGGAAAACAAAAAATTTCTGGAGGCATTACTGGTTCATTTATTGGAATTATATCTGGAGCATGCAGTTGTGGTCCAATTGGATTTGCAGTAATCTCCACATTTGGTTCATTAGGTGCTACTGCTACCGCATTTCTTACAAATTTTGAGATTCCGATCAGAATTGTTTCGATTTTAATTTTGGCAATCACTTTTTTTACAACTTTGAAATCTCTAAAAGTTGAATGTAGACTGGATTCATGATTTAATGAATTTCAAATTACAATTTAGGTAAATTTTTCAAACCTTGGAATGTATCTTTTAGTATTTTTTATTTGATTTATGACATTCATCTATGTTCCAGTAAGGCCAGGTAGAAGAGATCCTGACTCTGATGAACTAGAAGATTCAGATGAATGAGTTTGAATAATCATTTTTCAGTCTTGAACTATTTATTTGCCAAATGATCTAAAATTTTATTGCAAAGTCTGAACTTGATTATAGGAATAATTATAATTTCATCTCCAATCTTATTTGCCATAATTGCCTATCCTGATTCAATTGCATGGAGTTGGAATGAAGGTCGTGGTGGATATCTATTCGCATTAATTTTTGTTGTGGCTGAATTAATTGGATTAAAAATTCTAATATCTAAAAGACGACTAATTGCCACAATTCCAATTGCAGTTGGAGTGATGGGATATCTTTTCTTGTTGGAAAATGGTTTTAGAGATTATTTGACAAAAGTTGGTGAGGATTTTAATGTTCAATTAATTTACTCTTGGACTTGGATGTGGGATTTTATTGTCATGGCAATATTTTTTGTAATTGTTTTGTCTGTATTCTTTGGAAAAAGATGGGTAAGAATTGCACCTGCTGCACCAATATTTCTTACTGGAACTGGAATTATTTTATCGCTGGACGCATTCTTTCCATATGATACATTAGGTCCCTTGCAATACATTGTCCCATATTTTGTCCAAGCAAATGTTGGAATAATCACTTTACTAGATCTTGGAATGGCTGTTGGTAGGGATAATGTGATGTTCTTGAGAGGTGAACACGGTTCTATGGCTTTACAGGTGTTTTGGCCATCTGCAGGTGTTCACAGTATCATAATTTTTTCTTTAGTGATTGGCGCATTCATGTTAAAGATGAATATTCCTAGAGCAAGAAAATCAGTCTATTTTGTAATTGGAATTATTGGAACAATCTGTGTTAACCTAATTCGTATTTTCTCTTTGTCCTGGTATGCACTAAAAGTAACAACTGATCCTGTTGCTTGGGAAGAATATCATAAAATTGCAGGTGAAATAATGTTTCTTCCCTGGCTGTTTGCATTCATTTTAATTGTAATTATTATTGAATCTAGAAGATTAAAGAAAATTGAGAGCCAGCAAACTGATACTAGAAATAGTTTGTAATGTTGCTTTGTCCGGTGATTTCTGTTAACTCTGAAACTTTAACTCCCAGCCTTCTAACTTGACCTAATTTACTATCTACTGATTCTGATAATAATAATTCTAAATTCTTTTTTAATTCTTCAATGTTGTTACTAGGGTTTCTTAGCATTTTTGATTTTGTTTTGTTTGATAAATCAGTTAAAACAAAACTGATTCCTACGGACCTAAACATTTTATTATTTTTTTTAACAATTTCAAAAACTTCATCACATAATTTCAATAAATTTTCATGTAAAAATTCATAATCATTTGAATCCTTACTAAGTGTAGAAATTTTACTATATTGTAAATTATGTTCTCGAATTTTTACAGGTTCTTCATCAATTCCTTTTGATGCGTTGAAAATATACGAAGCAGTTTTTCTTCCTAAAATCTTATTTAATGAAAAAATATCTAATTTTTTTAAATCTTTGATAGTTACAATATTCATTTTTGAAAAAATCTCTTCAGTTTTTTTTCCTACCCCTGGAATCTTTCCTATATTCATTGGTTCCAAAAAACTATTGATTTTTTCTGGAGTCACTACTGTCATTCCATCTGGTTTGTTGTAATCAGATGCAATTTTAGAAATTAATTTATTTGGAGAAATTCCAAATGAACAACTTAATTTTGTTTCATTTCTGATGGTATTTTTTATCTGCTGTGCCAAATGCTCTGCTGTTTTAAAATCATGATTAACTTTTTTTGTAACATCAAGATATGCCTCATCTCTTCCTACATATTCAAAAATATCTGCATTTTGTGATATGATTTCCATTGATTTTTCAGACATTGATGTATAGTATTCAAAATCTACTGGAAGAAAAATTGCATCATCACATTTTTCTAATTTCTTTTTGGCTATGCTTATTGGAATTCCAGATTTTACTCCAAAATTTCTTGCTGAATAATTTGCTGTTGCAATTGCCCCACTGTCTCCACCCCTATCAGAAAAAACACATACACAAACAGGTTTTGTCTTTAATTTAGGATCTCTAATTTCTTCACATTGTGCATAAAAATAGTCAAAATCAACATGAAACACTATCCTGGAATTCATAACATGCCAATACCATTATTGTATTACTGTATTGTGTATCATCTAAATACTCAAAAGCTTCTAAAACATTATGGATTATCCAGTAACTGTAGATGAGAATGGGCTTAATCTAAAACCTGAAAATATGGAAATTGAAAAATTGTATCACTGTATTTTTAAAGAAAAATTAATGCTGGTGTTTAAAGATTCTCAAGACATGTTGAATTGTTATGAGATAGAAGAAAAAGAACTTGTTGATAAAATAAAATCCTTAGAAAGTAGTGATGTTGAAGATTTAATTCAAAATTATTTGAATGAACATAAACTGAATAATTAAATAAAAGCAAATGAGTTTTTATTCATAGAACGACATGAGTGACTTTAAAAATAATTCTGATGCAGAGGATATTTTATCTGAATTTGATTCTAGAGCAAATAAAGAACCAACACCAGAACCAACACCAGAACCAACACCAGAACCAACACCAGAACC
>VMDM01000026.1 GCA_008080815.1 Candidatus Nitrosopumilus sp. | reverse complement strand
TGGTGCTTCTTTCTTTTCTTCTTTAGCTGGTGCTTCTTTCTTTTCTTCTTTAGCTAATTCTTTCTTTGAAGTTTTTTCTTCAATCTCTTCTTCATATGGTGAAACTAAAACATAACCTTCGTCAGTCTTACTCATTCTAACTCTGATTTTTCTTGGAGGACTTCTAACACCTCTTGCCCAAATTTGGTGTGCTAGTTCCTCTTCAATTTTGATTTCTTCAACTTTCATGTGATGTCTTGCAAATTCTCTAATCATGTTAATTGCTCTAACTGATCTGTGTTGAGACTGTGAAAGTACTACTTTACCTAAATTGATGGTGTATACACGTTCTAATTCTTGAGACATCTCTATCCTACCTCCACATCAGTAGATCTCCATGCTCTACGCTTTGGATTAGACCTTACAGTTCTCTTGGTTTTTAGAATTATCCAAGCTGGTACTGGTGAAGTCTGTCTTGTCTTTTTTAACAGACGAATTTTCCTTGGAGATGACTTACGTGCAGCCATAGTTTTTCAGGCACGAAGAGCTCTTTTTAAATGAATCTCAGGGTTTTACGCGAGAATGAATTTGTTTTAGGATTCTAGCAGAGGCACCCCAGATAATCTGATCTTCAAACTCAAATGTAAACATCTCATCAATTCTGTTGTGTTCTGGATCATCATCATCTTTGATAGTTCCAAGTAATTTTTCTAATTCAATATGCAAGATATTCTCTACCTCACTGTTTGCAACAAGTTTTGGAATGTCATTTAAAATACAAACAAATGGCAAAATCATAAATCCAGAATTCAATGTAACTACTGGTTCTAATTGTCCAATTACATTTTCAGAGGAAATTTTCAATCCAATCTCTTCACTTGTTTCCCTAATTGCAGTTGCAAGTAAATCTGAATCTTCTGGATCAATCTTCCCGCCAGGAAAAGCAATTTCACCTGCATGAAATTTCATCGTTTGTGGTTTCTCAATCATAATTACTGAAGGATTTTTTCCATAAATTACCACCATAACAGAGGAAAGGCGGTAACTTGCTGAACCAGAAATTTCAGGATTTATTTTTCCAGTTAGTATGGATTTGAATTGCTCAAGATTCATCATTCATCATATCTTCATTGGTTTTATTATTCAAAGGTTTTAACTGAGGAGGAAAAAAATCAGATTGTGACCATTAGATACGAGGCAAATCCACCAAAGATTTTAGACGGAACAGATAGACAAGAATCAATTGAAAAATTTGTGGATAGAGTTAAACGAATTTCTAAATTCTGTGATGCAGTTCACATTACTGAAAATGTCTTGGGTTTTGAGAGGGTACCACCAATTGAAATTGGTGCAATTCTCAAAAAAGAGATTCCAGAACTTCCAATCACAGTTAGTCTCAGAATCAGAGATAAAACAGAAGAGGAAATAATCAAATTTGTCGAGGATTCCATAGAGAATCGATTTTCAGGAATTTTGATTTTACTTGGTGACCCTTCACAGAATTCCAAGCCAGATTCAGGAAACATACCAACTAAAATTCTACAAAAATTAAATTCATCAAACTATAATTCAAAAATTGATTTTTATCTATCAATCTCAAATAATCCAGATTTTTCAAAAATTCAAAATAAGATTAATTCAAAACCCAAGGGTTTCATGACTCAGGTAATTCAAAACGTCAATCAAGTTGAAAATCTAAAAAAGAACTTGCAGAATTTTGAGGTGATTCCCATCATTTTGTACCCATCTATAAAAAATGAAAGTTCTGCTAAATTTCTTAATTTGAATTTAGAAGAATATTCAAAGAATTTTGAAGAGTTTGTAAATCAAGTACACAAAACCACAGGAGACATTCTAATTACTTCACCAAGTGATTTTACTTCACTGTATGAATTTCTATCAAAATCTAAATTTGAACTATAAAACAAAGTACTGTGCTTTTGGGTGATGCACAACAATTGCTGCAGTTGATTGTTCCGGAACAATTTGTCCTGATTCAGTAATCTCCATTCCAGATTTTTCAGGTTCCAATAACTTCCACACTAGATGATGTTGTCCAACATCAGGACAACTTGGAAATCCCCATGAATATCGAAGACCACCAGCAGATAGACCCATCTCAGATTTTATTTTTCGATTAGTCCATTCTGCAAGAGCTTCTGCAACTTCTACTGCTAGTCCATGTAAATAATACGCATCAGTATACTTGTCTTCAGTGTTCCATTTTTCGATAATATCAGCTACTTTGTTGCCTACAGTAACAGCCTGAAATGCAACTAGATCATTGTCTCCAAAATAGTCACTCAGACAAAGATGTTCAGGTCTAGTTGAACGAGGAAAATCAAAAGTAATTTCCTCACCGTTTTTATCAACTACTAATTTTCCATCTTTGTTTTTGCATGAAAAGAATCCATAGACAATTTGTGGTTCAAATAATTTCTCCCGAATTATTCTAATCTTCCATTGACTAAGTAACTGTTCATGATCAGCTTCTGACTCAGAACCAGCTTTTCCTCTCAATCCCCAAGATAATTTGAATAGAGATTTTTTATCAATTAATGGCCAAACTTCATCCATTTTGATTTGTTGACCAGTTAATCGAATAACTTGATTGAGTTGGGATACGACTGGTGCTGAAACAGGAACAATATCACTTCGTGGAAGTGATGATTGTTCAATAGTGGCAGTAGTTCTTTCTTTCCAATTTTCCAATTTCTCTTTCCAAGATGAAAGTAATTTTGGTTTCTCATCAGAAACTAGTGCATCCATTGTTTTTAGTCCCTCAAACATGGTATTGCAATAAAATACACCAGGTTCATAGATTCCTCCATCTTTTGCAATTCGGTTGATATAGTTACTATTGATTGCAGCACCACCACAAAGAATTGGAATAGACATCTTGTGTTCTCTTGCATGTTCTACAAAGAATTGCATTTGCTTGGAAGTGGATACAAGTAGTGCTGATAGTCCTACTGCATCAGGTTTTAGTTCATCAATTGTCTCCAAGAACTTTTGCAATGGAACTTGTTTTCCAAGATCATGTACGGTATACCCATTATTTTGAAAAATTGTCTTTACAAGATTTTTTCCAATATCGTGAACATCACCATATACAGTTCCAAGAACTAGTGTTCCCTTGCTTGAGCCCTCTTCTTTAATCAGATATTTTTCCAATTCTCCTACTGCAGCCTTCATACATTCTGCGGATTTCAAAACAAATGGTAGAATTAACTCACCCTTGCCAAACTTGTCTCCAACTTCTTTCATTGCTGGAAGTAAATCCTCATTGAGTGTCTTGATTGCGCCATCATGAGTAACTTCGGCTTTGGCATCAATGAATTTTTGACCATCATTTTCTTTAACCAAATCCGAATTTCCAATCTTTTCTGCAATTGCCAAAACCACATCATTTTGAATTCCATCTTTGAGACGGTTAATGATTCTAAAGTTTGCCTTTTTGCCTGATGGCCATGAAGGATCAACATCGACTTTTTTGGATTCAGTTGATTTTTGGTCACCTAGTGATTCAAAATGTGTAATTAGTTCAGATAATGCATTTTGATGCGAATTAAAGATTAAAGCTTCAGCCAATTTTCTCTCTTTTTCATCAATCTCACCAATTGGAATGATCTCTTTGGCATTGACAATTGCAGTATCTAATCCATATAGTAACGCATGATGTAAAAATACAGAATTTAGAATTTTTCTGGCATAAGGAACTAGTCCAAAGCTAATGTTACTTAGTCCCAGTGTTGTATAGCACTCTGGGAATTTTTCTTTGACAAGTTTGATACCCTCGAGTGTATTTTTTCCAGCATCTAGGAATTCATCTTCACCAGTCGCAAGTGTAAATGTCAAAACATCAAAGATGAATTGTTCTATTTTTAATCCATATTTCTTTCCAGTTTCATAAAGTAGTTCTGCAGTTTCCAATTTTTGTTGAGGAGTTTTTGCCATTCCATTTGGTCCAATACATAATGCAATTGCAGGTAATCCATATTGTGCCATCAATGGTGCAAGTTTTTCAAATCTACTTCCATCTCCTTCAAGATTTATAGAATTGATTATAGGTCTACCAGGAATCTGTTTTACTGCAGTTTCAATTACTTCAGGATCTGTAGAATCAATTACTAGAGGAGCTTCAACTTCTAAGCTTAATTTTTTTACTAATTTTTGCATAAACTCTTTTTCATCAGAGCGCTCTGTTGTTGCAACACATACATCAAGACAATGTGCGCCATCTTCTACCTGAGTTCTACCCAAATCAACTAAACCGTCATAATCATCACCAAGCACTAGTTGCTTTGCTTTTCTTGAACCCTGTGTGTTGATTCGCTCTCCAATAATTAGAGGAGCAGGAATTTGTCGTAGTTCTACTGCCTTTAATGAAGAGCTTACTCTAGGTACAGACAACATTACAGAATGACCTCAGTTTTGTAAAATACTTAACCCCTAAGAGAACTGGCTTTTTCGTCAATTACTTTTCTTAGAACTTTGATGTGCTCAGGATTTGTACCGCAGCAGCCTCCAATTATTTTGACTTTTTTGTATTTTTTCAAAAAGTCAGATAATGCCTCACCCATTTTTTCAGGAGTCATTTTGTATACGGCATTTCCACCTTCATTTTCAGGCATTCCTGCATTTGGCACAACTAAAAGATTCAATTGATTTTGTTCATCTAACCACCTAACACTAGGATCCATTTCAATTGGACCAGTAGAACAATTCATTCCAAAAATATCAATTCCCATATCAGAGACAGTTGTATATGCTGCCTGAATGTTAGTTCCAAGCAACATTTTTCCATATTGATCCAAAGTAGTGTTTGCAATAATTGGAACTTTTTTTCCAGTCTTAGAAATTGCGTTATGACATGCTTCAATGACTAGTTTGACTTCAAGAATATCCTGACTTGTCTCAATAAGTAATGCATCAACTCCACCTAAAATCAAACCTTCAGCTTGTAATTCAAATGCCATTCTAATTTCATCTAAGGGCATTTGTCCCAAATCAGGATCATTTGAACTAGGAAGATATCCAGAGGGACCCATAGACCCAATTACATATCTTGGTTTATCCGAATATTCAGAGCAAACTTGAGAAGCTAACTCTGCAATTTTTTTATTAAATTCAACAGTTTGATCTCCGAACCCATACTCATCTAGTTTGATTTTGTTTGAACCAAATGAATTAGTTTCAATACAATCAGAACCTGCATCAAGATATGTTCTGTGAATTTGCTTAATCCAATCAGGGTGAGTAATTACCAGACCATCATTGAATCCATCTTTTCCATCAGGAAAGTCTTCAGGTTTTGGATTGAATTTTTGAATCTCAGTTCCCATTGCACCATCAAAGAGAAGTACACGAGAGTTTACCGCATTAAGAAAGGATTCTTTTTCAGTCAAGTAATTTTGAAAATATTTTCCAACAGTTTAACTCTTTTTGTAATTATTTTTCAAAATACCATAGGCGTATATTGAAATTAGGTGATAAGCGGTTTCAAAGTAAATTTATGCAAAATCTTCAAATCAATAATTTAGTTCGTAGTGCCACATTTTTTCAAAATGCGGGAATTTCTATCGTTTTTGTATTCATGCCAATTATTGCTAAAGGCATTACAGAATCAGTTTTTGAGATAGGACTGCTTGTAGCCTCTTTTAGCTTTGCGCAAATTCTCTCTGAGATTTACTTTGGGAGATATTCTGACAAAAAAGGAACTAGGCTCAAGTTCATCAGAATCGGGTTTATCTCGTGCGCAATCACCTTTGGTCTTCACTATTTTGCAGATGACATGTCACTATTATTTTTGGCAAGAATCGGAGCAGGAATTGCAACTGGAATTATGATTCCAGCAATGGTTGCATATACCTATGAGGCAAACGATGGGAAAAAAATTGCAGCTACTGTAATTTCATTTCATGCATTAGGTTGGCTAGCTGGAATTGCAGCAGCTGGTTTTGCAAATGACCTAAAACTAATTTTTCTAATTAGTGCTGCATCATTTATGATTGGTTTTCTTTTTACAATCAAACTACCAAATCCAGAACAGAAAAAAGAACTGGAACCTGGAACTACAAAAAAAGTAATTTCAAAAAACAAATTTCTATTTTTGTCACTTTTGCTAAGACACATGGGTGCAGCTTCAGTCTGGACAATTCTACCAATTGTTCTGATGGAAAGATGGGGTGCAGAACTGTATCAGATATCAATTGTCTATGTCGCAAACACGCTGACAGCATTTGTATTGATGAATGTAATGGCAACAAAAATCAATCTCTCAAATGTAACAAAATTCAAGATAGGTGTTGGTCTTTCAACATTTGTTTTTGTTGGTTTTATTTTTGTTGAAGATTGGTGGTGGGCAATGCCATTTATGTCACTAGTTGGTGGAACATGGGCATTTTTGTATATTGGTGGAAACTTTCACCTAATGGAAAATAATCCCCGTTCAACATCAACTGGAATTTTCAGTTCTACACTATCAATATCAACAGTTATTGGTCCAGTAATTGCAGGAACTATTGCGTTTCTAATTGACTACACCGGAGTCATGTATTTTGCAATAGGAATTACAATCAGTGCATTTGTGGTTTCACTAAAGGTCAGATAGTTTATCTCAATCCCCAGCGAGACATTACGCGGTTTTCAATTTTTTGAAACACTACACCATCTACTGCAAGACCAATTCCCATAATCACTAACATAATGGCAATTACTTGAGATACGTCATTTAGCGAACGACCAGCATTGAGTAAAAATCCAAGACCCAAAAATGAGAACAATATTTCAGCACCAATTACTCCTCTCCAGGCAAATGCCCAACCTTGTTTGAAGCCAGAAATCATGTATGGAAATGCAGCTGGAATCAAAACTGCAGTAATCAACTGACTGCCTTTGGCACCCATATTTCTTGCAGCCTCAATGAAATGAGGATCAATATTTTTGACGCCAGTGTATGTGTTGATAGTTACTGCAAAAATAGCACCAACAGCAGTCACAAAAATAATTCCACCATCAGTCAAGCCAAACCACAAAATTGCCAATGGAACCCATGCAACAGATGGAATTGATTGTAATCCCAAAACAAGTGAGCCAACAGTTTGATTAACAGCTTCTACTCGAGCCATAAAGATTCCTAAGACTATTCCTCCAGCAATTGCAATTGCCAATCCAACTAGTAATCTCCAGATACTTGTTCCAATTCCATAAAAGAGACTTGCATCAGCTGCGCCATATGCTAAATCCTCAGCAATTTCATAAGGTGATGGAAATACATTGTCTGGCCATAAATCACTCATTGCAATTATTTGCCAAACTACAATGATTGCAATGTAAAATCCAATTCTATGAGGTGTGTAATTTTTTGCCATAGTATCACTGCTTGCTCTTTTTCACTTCCGGTCTTAGTTCAGAAAGAAGTTCCTGTTGGAATTTTACTAGATTTTCATCTTCTGAAACTCTAGGTCTTGGAAAGTCATTTGAAATTTCTTTTTTAATTATTGATGGTCTGTTGCTAAATACTGCAACCTTTGTTCCAAGGACTGCAGCTTCTGCCACACTGTGAGTTACAAACAAAATTGTTTTTTTGGTTTTTTCCCAAATTAATTGCATTTCAACTAAAAGTAAATCTCTTGTCTGTGCATCCAATGCGGCAAAAGGCTCATCCATTAGTAAGACATCAGGATCCATTACCAAAGCTCGTGCTATTGCCACACGTTGCTTCATTCCAGTTGATAATTGGTAAGTGTAAGAATCTGCAAATTTTGTCAATTGCATCATGTCAAGATAACGATTAGAAATTTTTTCACGTTCATCTTTTGGAATTCCTGCCATCTTTAATCCAAATTCCACATTATCTTGAACTTTCAACCAAGGAAATAACGCACCCTCTTGAAACACCATAATTCTTTCAGGTCCAGTTTCTGTAACAGGTCTTCCATCAAACAGAATTTGACCCTCATCTGGCTTTTCAAGACCTGCAACAATGCGCAAAAAAGTAGATTTTCCACAACCAGAGGGTCCAATTAGGCACACAAAGTCACCTGATTGAATCTCTAGATTCACCCCACCAAGGGCTTTGAGTTTGTGTGCATCATGGCTGAAATATTTTACAATATTTTTTGCCTCAAGTTTTGCCATTAAATGTCCCTCTCCGTTAAATTATTTGAATCATGGTAAAAGATATCAGAAATATCATATCCATTTCTTCCCAAGTATCCTAAGGAATCAGCATTTTTTGCAAAAGTGAAAATTGAATCTTTGATTGGGTCAGTAGTAATTTTCAGATTAGATAATGCCACATCAACAACCTCATCAGATAAAGATTGACCCAAATATCTATCAAGAAAATCATTAAAGATGATTCTGGTTTCTTTGGGATTTTCATTAATCCAAATAGACACATCTTCATGAGATTCTAAAAATTTTGAAACTAGTTCTGGATTTTTTTCTACAAAATCAATATTTCCAATCAATAATACTGATGCAAATTCATTATTTGGCCAGAGTTCCTCTTCATGGAATAATCTCTTTCCTCCCAATTCTTTTTCTAAAATTGTAGCCCATGGTTCTGCAACCCAAGCACCGTCAATATCGCCTTTAACAAATAGTGTATAGATATCAGGATTTGGAATATTGTAAACTACCACATTGCCACCTTTCTCAGCAGATTTCAAATTATTTTCTGAAAGTAAATGTCGCAAAGAAACATCTTGAGAGTTTCCAATTTGAGGTGCGGCGATTTTTTTATTTGCAAAATCATCAATTGAGTTAATTTGAGAATTTGGGTGTACAATGAAACTTGCTCCACCACTTGCAGCACCAGATAAGATCTTTACATTGTGGTTTTGTGAAACAAGGTATCCATTAATTGCAGGTCCAGGTCCAACATATGCCAAATCAACAGAGTTTGCAAAAAGAGATTCAATTACTTGAGGACCGCTATCAAAGATTCTAGTTTGAATTTCAATTTCATTACCTAAGCTTTGTTTGAAAAATCCATTTTCCATTCCTACAATTGGAATTGCATGACCAATATTTGGAAAATATGCAATACGAAGTTTATCCCCACTGGAATTTTCTTGAAAATTTGAATTTACAAGTACAACTGAGGCTAGAATAATGATTCCAATTCCAATTCCAACAGCCTGTGAGATTTTCATAAAACAGCGTTATATTTGGCTGTTAAATAATCATCGAATTTTAGCTCAAGCTAGTCAAAAAAAAATTCAAAAAAATCTTGAAAAACGAGGCTAACAAAAAAGATAAATTCCAATCCACGACGGGAAAGTTGTTTTATGACTCAAAAAGGAATTTTAGCATTTTCAGGAGGACTGGATACATCAGTTGTTGTAAAATATCTTCAAGAAGAACACGACATGGACGTCATTACAGTAACAGTTGATGTTGGACAAGGTGAAGACCACAAAGTAATTGAATCAAAAGCAAAAAAACTCGGAGTAAAAAGACATTACACAATTGACGCAAGAAAAGAATTTGTCAAAGATTACATTTTTCCATCAATTAAAGCAAATGCACTTTATCAGAAAAAATATTGTCTTGCTACAGCACTTGCAAGACCACTAATTGCTGAAAAAGTTTTAGAGATTGCAAAAAAAGAAAAAGTTACTGCATTAGCTCATGGTTGTTCTGGAAAAGGAAACGACCAAGTTCGTTTTGATATTACTTTACGTTCCGGTTCTGACTTGCCAATCATTGCTCCAATTAGAGATAAGAACTTGGACAGAGTAACAGAATTAAAATTTGCAGATAAACATGGAATAAAGATTGACAATGTTGCAAAGAGATTCAGCATTGATCAAAATCTATGGGGACGTGCAATTGAAGGTGGAGTACTAGAAGATGCATTCAATGAACCACCAGATGATGCATTCATTTGGGTAAAGACAAAAAATCTTCCAGATAAACCAACATATCTTGAAATTAAATTCCTTAAAGGAATTCCAGTTGCAGTTGATGGAAAAACTATGGACGGTCAAAAACTCATTGAATACATTAACAAAAAAGCAGGAAATGCAGGAGTAGGAATTATTGATCATATTGAAGACAGAGTAGTCGGTATCAAATCTAGAGAGGTGTATGAGACACCAGCTGCCTCATGTCTGATTGAGGCTCACTCTGACCTGGAAAAGATGGTTCACACAAAGCACCAAAACAAATTCAAATCAATAATTGATGATGAATGGGCATATCTTGCATATTCAGGATTGTGGCAAGATCCATTAAAGACAGATCTTGACGGATTTATCGAAGCATCACAAAATACCGTATCTGGAACTGTGAAACTAAAGTTATTCAAAGGAAGTATGAGAGTCGTCGGAAGAAAATCAGATTATTCATTGTATAGTCACGAAATAGCCACTTATGGAACCGAATCGACATTTGATCAAAGATTAGCTAACGGATTCGTACAATTGTGGGGAATGCAATCAACAGAAGCTAATAAATTACAAAAGAAAAGGTCAAGAAAAATATGAACTGCCCAGAATGTGACGCAAGCATGAACATCCCAGAAGATGCCTCAGTAGGAGAGATCGTTTCCTGCCCTGATTGTGGCGCTGATTTTGAAATCGCAAAGAAAGACGGTTCCAATGTTGAGCTAAAACAAGCAGAAAGTGTAGGCGAAGACTGGGGAGAGTAATGTCAAAAGTCTGTATTGTATTTGACCGCATAAGAGCGGAAGAGAAAATGCTTGAGAAAGAAGCATTGAATCTAGGATATGATACACTAATGCTTGATGCAAAAATTACCCAAGTGAATACAGATACTAAAAAACAAGATTTAGACCTCGGCGACGTTGTTCTTGAAAGATGTGTTAGTTACTACAGAGGATTACATTTTACTTCATGTTTAGAATTTTTAGATATTCCAGTAATCAACAAGTTTCAAGTTGCAAACGTTTGTGGAAATAAAATGTTCATGACATTATTACTCAAAAAACATAATGTTCCTACTCCTAAAACATACTTTTCATTTACCAGTGAAAGTGCAACTGAAAATTTAGAAAAAACAGGATATCCACTTGTAATCAAACCAGTCATTGGTAGTTGGGGAAGAGGGGTAATGGCAATCAGAGACAAAGATACTATGGACGCAGTATGTGAAATTAGAGATATTACAGATTCACCACATGATAGAATTTACTATTTGCAGGAATTAGTCAATAGACCACCAAGAGATATCAGAGTGATTACTGTTGGAGACCAACCAGTAGCTGCAATGTATAGAAAATCATCAGGAGGATTCAAAACAAATGTGGCATTAGGTGCAGAACCAGAATTGTGTCCATTAACAAAAGAGATCGAAGATCTGGCTGTAAAAGCATCACAGGCGATGGGTGGCGGAATTTTGGGAATTGATATGATGGAAGATGAAAAAAATGGTTTGATCGTCCATGAGGTTAACAACACAGTAGAATTCAAAGGACTTTCACGTGTTGCAGAGAAAAATATACCAAAAGAAATGGTAGAATACGCAATTAATTACATTAGGAAATAAATTATACCTCTTCACGAGGACAAATATCATGAAAGTGGGAGTTGTAGGAGCATCAGGTTATGTCGGAGGAGAAACACTTCGTCTTTTAGTAAATCACCCAGACGTAGAGATCAGCATGGTCACTTCAAGACAACATGTTGGCGAATATTTGCATAGAGTTCAACCAAGTTTGAAGGGTTTTACAGATCTCACATTTTCAGAATTAGATTATGATAAATTAACTGACAAGTGTGATGTTGTCTTTACAGCCGTTCCACATGGAACAGCAACTGAAATTGTAAAAGCATTGTATGATAGAGGTATCAAAATTATCGACCTTAGTGCTGATTACAGATTACACAATCAAGATGCATATGACAAATGGTATGGTTGGGAACATCCACATCCAGACTATTTACCAAAATCAGTTTTTGGAGTTCCAGAATTACATAGAGAACAAATCAAAAATGCACAACTAGTTTCATGTCCAGGTTGCATGGCAGTAACATCAATGCTTGCACTTGCACCACTAATTAGAAATGATTTGATTGACACTGACCACATCGTAGTTGATTCAAAAATTGGTTCATCAGGAGCAGGTTCAGGTTCTGGAACTGCACATGCAATGAGGGCAGGAGTTATCAGACCATACAAACCAGCAAAACACAGACACACTGGTGAAATTGAACAGGAGTTGAGTGAAATTGCAGGACACAAGATTCGCGTATCAATGAGTCCTCATGCAGTTGATGTAGTTAGAGGAATTCTTTGTACCAACCACACATTCTTGAAAAAAGATATGGATGAAAAAGAATTGTGGAAAATTTATCGTCAAACTTATGGTGA
Organism: Candidatus Nitrosopumilus sp.; assembly: GCA_008080815.1. Taxonomy (GTDB): domain Archaea; phylum Thermoproteota; class Nitrososphaeria; order Nitrososphaerales; family Nitrosopumilaceae; genus Nitrosopumilus; species Nitrosopumilus brisbanensis. Next base: position 9,238 of record VMDM01000026.1, on the reverse strand, counting down.
AGAAAAATTTGTCAGATTGATTCGTGACAAAAAAGGATTATACAAATTCCCAGATCCAAAGTTCTTGGTTGGTTCCAACTTTTGTGATATTGGATTTGACCTTGATGAAGATAACAATAGATTGATTGCACTATCTGCATCAGATAACTTGATGAAAGGTGCAGCAGGTTCTGCTATACAAAACATGAATGTAATGTGTGGCTTTGATGAAATGAATGGATTGAGATACACTCCATTAACTCCAGTATAGAAATGATTACTATCAAAATTGGTGGAAGTGTTGTAGATGATTTACATCCATCAACAATAGCAGATATTAAAAAAATTGCAGAGACAGAAGGAGTGATTCTAGTTCATGGCGGCGGTAAAGAAGTCACCAAAGTTTGCAAGCAATTAGGAAAAGAACCTGAATTTGTAACATCACCTAGTGGAATTAAAAGTAGATACACAGACAAAGAAACTGCTGAAATTTTCACAATGGTGATGTCTGGCAGAATTAACAAAACCATTGTTCAGATGCTTCAAAAAAATGGAATTAATGCAATCGGATTATCCGGTGTTGATGCCAAAGTCATTGAAGCAGACAGAAAAAAGAAGTTGTTAATCATTAACGAAAAAGGCAGAAAACAAGCCATTGATGGCGGATATACAGGTAAAATCACTAACGTAAATGGCGAATTTATCAAATCTCTGATGGAAAAGGGACTAACTCCAGTCATATCCCCAATTGCAATCAGTGAAGAATCAGATTTTCTCAATGTAGATGGTGACCGCGCTGCGGCATATGTAGCAGGTAAAGTTGGTAGTGACAAAGTATTATTCATTACAAACGTCGATGGTCTTTTGATGGACGACAAACTTGTTACCAGTCTCTCACTTGAAGAAGCAAAAGAGATTAGACCAAAGATAGGTCCAGGAATGGAAAAGAAAATCCTAGCTTCGACGGAAGCATTAGATATGGGTGTCAAAGTTGCTCTAATTGCAAATGGTCAAAAGGAAAACCCAATATCTAAGGCAATTGATCATGATAATTGTACGGTGATTCAAAAATGAGCGAAGACCAATTTATGGGAAGTCTGTACCAAAGATTTCCAGTCGTAGTTGAAAAAGGTAAAGGTGCACATGTTTGGGACGCTGATGGTAAGGAGTATATCGATTGTATGGGAGGATACGGTGTTGCACTTGTGGGACATCAAAATCAAAGAGTCAATAATGCAATCAAAGAACAAATTGATAAAATAATTACAGTTCATAGTTCATTATACAATAAGACCCGTGAAGATTTTCTCAAATTACTTATTGGTCTTGCACCAAAAGGTTTGACACAAGTTCATCTAAACAATAGCGGCACTGAAGCAGTTGAAGCTGCAATGAAGTTTGCAAGAAAATTCACAGGTAAGAAAGGAATGGTTGCAATGAAAGGATCATATCATGGAAAAACATTTGGAGCATTATCTATTACATTTAATCCAAAATACAAAAAAGCATTCGAACCACTAGTTGAAAGAGTTTCATATGCATCATACGGTGACATGGAATCACTACGTTCAGTAGTTGATGATGATACTGCATTTATTATTCTTGAACCAATTCAAGGTGAAAGTGGAATCAATGTTGCACCAGATGGATTTTTACAAGATGTTAGAAAGTTATGTGATGAGAAAGGAATTCTTTTAATCTTTGACGAAATTCAAGCAGGACTTGGAAGAACTGGACGATTATGGGCTTGTGATCATTGGAATACTGCACCAGACATTTTGTGTCTTGCAAAAGGAATTGCAGGGGGAGTTCCAATGGGTGCAACTCTAGTTAGACCAGACATTTTAGCTTCAATGAGCAAAGGTGAACATTCTTCAACATTTGGAGGCAATCCAATTTCATGTGCAGCAGGTATCGGTGCACTAAAAGCAATTACTGAAGACGGATTGATTGAAAATTCTGAAAAGATGGGAAATCTATTCAGAGATGGTCTTGAAAAATTAAGAGAGAAACACAACATCATCAGAGAAGTTCGCGGAAAAGGTTTGATGATTGGGGTTGAATTAAAATTCGAAGTAAGAAACGTCTTGATGGGATTAATTGAGCAGGGAGTACTCATGTTATACTCAGGTAGAAATATCCTGAGAATTCTACCTCCACTCGTAATTACTGAAGAGGATGTAACAAAAGTTTTACATGCCTTAGATATGGTACTAACTAAAGAGGAAGAGAATCTAAATGTACAAGGATAATATCGACGAAAAAATTATTGGATTTCTAAAAGATGATTCTAGAGAATCCTTTGTAGATATTGGAAAAAAACTAAAACTCTCAGAATCTGCAGTAAGACGAAGAGTAAAGAATCTGATAGAAAGTGGAACAATCAAAAAATTTACTCTTGAGTTAGGTGAAGAGAATGCAACCAGTGCAATAGTCCTAGTATCAGTAGATTCAGCAACAGATACTTCCAAAGTCTCAACTAAATTATCCAAATTAGATGGAGTCAAAACAGTTTATGAAATTACAGGTCAATACGACATTACAACAATTATCAGTGCAAGTAGTATCACTGAAATCAACAGTACAATTGATGCATTGAGAAAGATTCCAGGTGTTGTTGATACCAATACTGTAATTATTTTGAGAAAAGTACTCTAAAACGACTTTCGTTTTTAAAATTAATTAAATAACTTAATTCGGATCAGTTTTTCATTAAATCATCGAAACTAGTACGAATATGTTTATATCATCATAATATTGCTACGAAATCTATAATGAAAGATGCGAATTACTATGCAGATTTGTACAACTCGTATGATGAGAATCCAAAAAAGATTCGAGTTTTAGACAGTACATTGCGAGAAGGTGAACAACATCCAGGTGTTTCATTTACCAACAAGCAGAGAATACAGATTGCATGGATGTTAGATTATTTTGGCGTAGACCAAATTGAAATCTCTCCAGTAGTATCAGATGATCATAAAGAAGCAACCAAGACAATTATCAAACAAGGATTAAAGGCAGATATTGTTTCTCATGGTAGAGCATTAAAAGAAGACATTGATGTTTCATTAAGTTGTGATGCAAAATGGTGTGCAGCATATTTGGGAATTTCAGATATTCATCTCAAAGATAAACTGCGTATTTCTAAAGAAGAAGCACTGAATAGAGCAGTTGAAACTGTCGAATATGCAAAATCTCACGGATTAAAAATTAGATTTACAGTTGAAGATGGAAGCAGAGCAGAACCAGATTTCTTAATTCAAGTTTGCAAAGCAATTGAAGATGCAGGAGTTGATAGAATCAGTCTTCCAGATACTGTAGGAATTATGAGACCAATTGGTATGTATAATTTTGTTAAAAAAGTAAGAGAGTCAATCGACACCCCATTAGATGCACATGTTCACAATGACATTGGATTTGCACTTGCAAATGCATTTGCAGCATGTGATGCAGGAGTTGATCAAATTCACACCACCATTGATGGAATTGGTGAGAGAACCGGAATTCCATCTTTGGCTGAAGTTGCAGTTGCATTAACATTCTTGTATAAATCACCAAATGACTTTAGATTAGATATGCTTCAAGACATGTCAAGACTAATTGAAGATTATACAACTATCAAACCCTATGATTCAAAACCAATTGTAGGTTCATCAGCTTACAAACACAAAGCAGGAACTCATTTGGCAGCAATTCTTAGAAATCCAGCAGCCTATGAGCCTATTCCACCAAGAACCGTAGGTAATAGAAGGAGAATCGTCTTTGGAGAATTAGCTGGAAAGACAGGTGCTGCTTATCTAATGTCCTTGCTTGGTCTAGACAAAGATGACGAGGGTGCAAAATCCATTGCGTCAGGTCTGAAAAATCTCAGAATGGGTGACTTGATAGAGATTCCTCTAGAGGACAGACTAGAGAAGAAAATGATTAACGAATAATAGAGAGGAGGTGCAGAGAAAATTATGGCAAAATGTGAAGAATGTGATGCAGAAATCTCTATTCCAAGTGATGCACTTGAAGGAGAAATTGTAACATGTCCAGAATGTGGCGCAAGTTTTGAATTGGCAAAAGGTTCAAACGGTTTCGATCTTAAGCCCGCCCAAACGGTAGGCGAGGATTGGGGACAGTGAGTCCTAAAGTTACAATTCTTTATGATACCATCCGTTGGGAAGAAAAAGCTCTCTTAGAAGCTGGAAAGAAAAAGAATATCGACATACAGATGGTAGATTGTAAGAAATTAGCTATTAACTTAGAAAAAAAACCAGAAGATTACGGAATTGTTATTCAAAGATGTGTAAGCTATTATCGTAATCTACATTCAACTGCAGCACTAGAAGGATTAGGTGTCAAAGTTATCAATTGTCTTAACACTGGAATCTTTGCTGGAAACAAACTATTCACTCACATGTTATTGAAAAAATCAGGAGTTCCAACACCTGATGCAACAGTAGCATTTTCTAAAGAATCAGCTCTTGAGACACTTGAATCTCAAGGTTATCCAAGAGTTATCAAACCAACCGTAGGTAGTTGGGGAAGATTGATTTCAAAATTAAACGACAAAGATTCTGCTGAAGGAATTATTGAGAGCAGAGAAAATATGTATCCAATTTATCAAGTTCATTATCTTGAAGAGTTTGTAGCAAGACCTCCAAGAGACATTAGAGCAATCATGGTTGGTGATAAAATAGTTGCAGCAATCTATAGAAATTCTGAAAATTGGAAAACCAATATGGCTTTGGGAGGAGTTGCAGAGCCTTGTCCAATCACATCAGAGATGGAAGAAATGTGTATCAAGGCAAAACATGCGGTTCAAGGTGATATTGTGGGAGTAGACCTAATGGAGAGTAACGATAAAGGATTAGTTGTTCATGAAGTTAACAATACAACTGAATACAAAAACACGGTGAGAGTGTGTGAAGTTGACATTCCTGCCCTTATGCTTGATTATGCCCTTAATTTGAAACAGTAGAGATGGACACTAATTTTACAGTAACTCCTAGATTTGCAACAAAAATGCTTGAAAAGGCATTACGACTCTACACACCATCACTTAGTGAAAAACCAATGGCTGAATTTCTAGTTGACAAGTGTGACGATTTAGGTTTTGAAGATATTCAAATTGATGAAGTTGGAAATGTGATTGCCAAAAAAGGAACAGGTGCTCCAAAAATTTTACTTTGTGGACACATGGACGTAGTTCCAGGTAAAGTAAAGGTTCGAAAAGAGGGAGACGCATTATATGGAAGAGGTGCATCAGATGCCAAAGCACCTCTGATGGCAATGCTTTTTGCAGCTGCTTCAATTTCCAACAATAATGGAACAGTGATTTTTGTTGGTGCAGTTGATGAAGAAGGAAATGCTACTGGAATTAAAAATCTAGTAAAAAAAGAAATGGGAATTGATTATGCAGTTTTTGGAGAACCTAGTGGAATTAAACAAGTAACAATTGCATACAAAGGAAGATTAGCAATTAATCTCAAAGTTAGTGTTGATGATAGTTCTCATGCAAGTGCTCCATGGCTTTCAAAAAATGCAATCAATGAATCAATGATTTTTGTAAGAGAATTAAAAGAAAAATTAGAAGAGAATCAATCAAGTAGATCAAAAGGAATGCAACTTACTGCAACTATGACTGAAATTAAGGGAGGTACAAGTCACAATGTAACTCCAAAAGAGTGTGAAACAACTTTCGACATTAGAATCCCAGTTGATATGAATTGTAAAACAGTTGAACAACAGATTTCACAAATTGTCAAAGAAATTGCAGAGAAAAGAGAGGTAGAAGCATTTTATTCAATTATTGATGAAACTGAACCATTTGAGGCAGCACATAATTCACCACTAGTTAGAGCTTTTACTCTAGGTGTAATGGACATAGAGCATTCAAGACCAACATTAATTCGAAAAACAGGTACAGGAGACATGAATGTGCTTGGAAATCAATGGAATATTCCTGTTGTAACTTATGGTCCAGGTGACCCTCATGAAGCACATACAATTGATGAGAAAGTCTCAATTGAAGAATATCTTAGAGGAATCGAGATTCTCAAAAAAACACTTCAACATCTAAAACGACTACATGATAATTTGAATCAATAATGCTCTGGTTTATCGGATTAGGAATTTCTGGATTCAAATCAATTCCTATTGAGGCAATTGACATACTAGGAAAAGCAGACATTGTATATCTGGAACAATTTACCAGTCCAATAAGCAATGCAGATATCAAAAAAATCAAAGATGCGACCAAAGGTGAATTCAAATTTGGAAAAAGATGGCTTGTCGAAGACGGTAATGAGATTCTAAATAATGCAAAAAAGAAAAAGGTGGTTCTTCTTTCATATGGGGATCCATACATTGCAACAACACATATCGAATTAAGAGAAAGAGCAATCAAAGAAAAAATCAAAACTTTTTCAATACATGGTTCATCATCACTTACTTCTATGATTGGGGAATGTGGATTGCATTTTTACAAAATTGGAAGAATTGCAACAATCATGAGTGAAATGAAATCGCTTACCACTCCATATTATGTAATTTACAAAAATCTAATCGAAGGAAATCATTCAGTATTACTTTTAGAATTTAATGAAGATAAAAAATTCTTTTTGGAGCCAAACGTCGCTTTAGAAGGACTAGTAGAAACAGAACAAGGACAACGAAGAAACGTAATCACTAAAGATACTTTTGTAATTGTTGCATCAAGAATTGGATTCAAAGACCAATCAATAATTTGTGGAAAAATTTCTAGTTTAAAGAAAATTGATTTTCTAAAACCTCCTCACACCATAATTATTCCAGGAAGAATGCATTTTACAGAATCAGATGCACTCAAAGTCCTATCAAATTGTATTGATGAGCCATTTGATAATTCTGAAAAAACTGAAAAAATTTCAGTACAAATGATGAGAAAATATGTTCCAATGGTCAGAGAAGCCTTAGAGGAAATAAAACCACATTATGAAAATCAAAAGGAATTTGAAATAATTCTTGAAAATGCCGAATTATACGTCCAAGACGCAGAAAAATTCCTTGAAGATGGACAAGATGAGGTAGCCATACTCAGTATCGGATATGCTGATGGATTAGTTGATGCTCTTAGACTTGCAAAGGGCTTTGACCCAAAGATGTAAAAAATAAATGAATTAATGTACAAGAAATAGAGGAAAAGCAGTTGGATTTTATTAATAAAAAAATTCTAAATGAAATTTATGTTTCAAGTATAACTGAAACAGACCCAATTAATCCAATTAAAACAAAATTGAATCTCAATGAATCAGAAATTAATTCAAAGATTGACGAACTAGTTACAAATTCATTTGTCAATAATGATAGAAAATCACTTACTCAGACAGGTAGAGATTCAATCAAAGTGGTTCTTGCAGGAGGAGTATTTGATATAATTCACCCAGGTCACATTCACACACTAAATGCGGCAAAACAGTTGGGTGATGTCTTGGTGGTGGTAGTTGCAACTGACAACACAGCAGTAAAAATGAAAAAGAGAAGACCGCTTCACTCTCAAGAACAAAGACAGGAATTATTGAATTCTTTAACAATGGTAGATCTTTGTCTTGTGGGTCAGGAAGATGATATCTTCAAAACAGTGGACAGGGTTAGACCCCAAATTATTGCATTAGGGTATGATCAAGTTCATCAGGAAAAATTCATCACTGATGGTTGTAAGAGAATTGATCTTAATGCACAAGTAGCAAGACTACAATCGCCAGTTCCAGAATTTTCTAGTTCAATTATTGAAAAAGAATACGGTGAATCAATACACGGAATCTAATTTTTAATTGGAATTTTGATTGTAACTTTTGAACCATCTTTTAATTTTGCATTTTTTCTAATACAAACTTTGGAAATCAATTCAATAACGGAGCTATCATGATGTGTTCGCTCAAGAATTATTAGATTACAGTTAATTGAGTTGTTTAATTTTCCTGAAAAACACTTGACCCAACCATAGGTTCGCTTTCCATCAGAGAAACTCTTGATTTTGATTCCATCAAGAAATTCAAATTGTTTAATTGATTCCTGATGAATTTTGTTGTCTAATCTAACATTAAGTGTGCCTGGAAAAGGAACATAGCCTATCTTTGATTCAAATTGTTTTGTGTATCCTTTCAATCCCATATAGTATGCACCTTCACCCATGCCAGAAACCAAAGTTCCTTTCAATTCAATTACTGATGGAAATGAATCCAAGCTTTTTTGAAGAATGTTTGATAATTTGACCATCTCAGAGAATCCTTTCGGAGTTATTTTGACAGAAGCATTTCGTCCGGAAATAATTCTTTCAATGAATTGATTCTCTTCTAATTCCAATAGGTGTTTTGATGCAGATTGTTGTGATTTTTTTATATTTTTTCCAAGTGATGAAGTAGTAATTGGAACGTAGTTGTGCTTGGCACCTTTAGAAAGTAAGTAAGATAAAGTGAGAATGTGCTGAACTTTTAATTCAGACATCTATTTTCAAGAAACACCGAGGTCGCCGAAAGTTTTCAGGTTTACGCCATCAGAGTTTGTTAATTTTGCAACTCTGTGACCAACTAGAGATTCTACTCCGGCACTCTTTGCACTATCAAGCAATCTTTGAGTGATAATTCCATCAAGCAACAAGTATTTGATTCCTGATTGTGAGGATAGTTTGTTTACAACCTCACTGATTGGAACTTTGAAGATTTCTTTTTGATCAGCGTCTAATCCAATAGCTTCCAAAGTCTCATTGAGATTTGAAAATACATTGGTAGCCATCTCAGCAAGTGGTTTATCATCTTCACTCTTGAGCGTTGGTGCTGGTTTTCCGTTTTTGATTTCATCAGCGATAGGACTAAGAATTTCATCAATTCTTTGAGGAGTTAATTCTTCAACTTCTACACCAACATCTGCTTGTAATTCATAATCAAGAGTTACAACAGATTTGAGTTCTTTGAGAATAAATCCGCCTGCTCTATCACCATCTAGAAATGCAACAACGTATTCTTTTGAACCACATAGTTCTTTGATTGATTCATCAATTTTTGCACCTTCGATTGCTAATGCATTATCATATCCTGCTCTTAGTAGATTAATCACGTCAGCTCTACCCTCTACAAGGATAATCCATTTTGAATCGTGAACACCAGAACTACAAGTTAGTTTTGATGGACCATAAGTTGCCAATCTCTTGTTGTCACCTTGGTGAACATCATTTAGCATACTTTCTCCTTCACTAACAGTTTTGGTTGCCCATTTTTGCTTGATTTCTTTT
>VMDM01000047.1 GCA_008080815.1 Candidatus Nitrosopumilus sp. | reverse complement strand
TGGAGCTGCCTTTCTCTTTGGAGCTGCTTTTTTAGCTGCAGTCTTTTTTGCTGCTGCTTTTCTCTTTGGAGCGGCTTTTCTCTTTGGAGCTGCCTTTCTCTTTGGAGCTGCTTTTTTAGCTGCAGTCTTTTTTGCTGCTTTTCGTTTAGCTGCCATGACAAATCGACTATTTCATCATTTTTCAGTGGTTAAACTAAATTTTTTTACACAAAGTGATCACAAATTATAAAGTAATTTTCAATTTTATTTTTTTTCTAGATCATTTTTTGATCCATTTTTTTTAGTAAACACTTTCAGCAGATGGTCTTTTACCTTGCATCCAGCTTGATTTTTTACAAACAGTACATACGAATTTTCTTCTTCGCTTGTATGTTGCCATTTCAGGAATGAAAACAATTTCTTGTTTAGTGTTATCAATACAAAATTTGCACCATCTGGTTTCAAAATCTTTGTTCATTTTAGGAACCTTTGGTTTTGATAATTGTTAACACGTCTTCATCTTGCAAGATGTGATCTAATCCTACTCTTTGTCCTCCAAACTTTACACTTTTTCCCCAAACTAACCCATATCTGAATTCTTTTTTCATTCTTCTATGCAATTTATTACATACATCTTCAACTGAATCTCCTTCTCTAGCTATTAGAGGTTCCTTGAAATCTGTTTCACCACCTTTTGGCCTCATGTAAATTCGAATGAATTTCAATTTTTCATAAATTTTTTCTTTTAATGTTTCAATATTGATGTCTGAGTTTGCTGATACCTCGATCACTTCTGTCTTTATTTTTTGTTTAAAATCTTCAAGAAAATCTCTATCTACTAAATCAATTTTATTCAAAATTGTTAATGATTTTGAATAACTAATGTTTCCTGCAATGTGATCTGATAATTGCTCTGATGTAATGTCCTCTCTAATCACAACTCTTGCACTGACAATTCCATACAAATGTAGTAAATCTTTAAGATGTTTCTCAGAAATTTTATTCAATTTTACTTGTTGTGCAACTGCAATTCCTCCCATGGAAGCTTTTTCAATAGTGATATTTGGTGGAAGTTGATTTAATCTAATTCCTATATTCCCTAATTCGTTAATCAACACCTCTTCATGATATGGTTGAAACACATCTAAAACCAGTAAAACTAGGTCAGCACTTCTTGCTACTGATAAAATCCTTTTTCCTAATCCCTTTCCAGACGAGGCTCCTTTGATAATTCCTGGCAAGTCCAACACCTGGATTTTTGCTCCCCTATACTCCATCATTCCAGGCACTACTGTTAGGGTGGTAAACTGAAATGCTCCAACTGCAGATTTAGCACCAGTTAGTCTGTTTAAGAGTGTGGATTTTCCAACACTTGGCAATCCAATGAAAACTACTGTCGCATCTCCCGACCTCCGAACATCAAACCCATCTGTTTTTACTGATGATTTTTTTGCAACATTTTCTTCTTGTTCTCTTTTTAATTTTGCAATCTTTGCTTTGAGTAATCCAATATGGTGTTCTGTTGCCTTGTTGATCTGTGTTCTTGCCATTTCGTCTTGAATGGCTTTAATCTTTTCAGGAATTCCCATATTATCAGACTAGATTTCTATTGTAAATAAAATCGTATTACCTCTTGAAAAAGAATACGTATTAACGAATTACAAAAATCTCTTCAAAAAAATCATCATTTTTTAATCGTAATCTCTACTCATTTTCTATGAAAAAAATTTTATTTTTTCCTGTAATTGCTTCATTGCTTGTAATCTATTTTGTAATGTCTGTTTTTGTTCTGCCTGAACAATTTTTAGAAAAAGAACAATTAATTTCTCAACCTTATTTTGAGGCAAAATTATCTAAATCAGAAATCTCTCTTGGTGAATCTACCAGTCTAGAAATAAAATCTAAAAACATTGGTGAGTATGGGGACATTCACATTGTATCAACAGCATTTCCTGATATTGATAATACAGATTCAATAATTAAAATTGTCAGTTATGACTATCTACAATCCCCAATTTTTATCCAAAAAGGAGATGAAATTTCCATTAATTATAGTAGTGGATTAGAAAAATCAGTCTCCAAGTATCCTTCAATTGAAGCTATGAGCCGTCCTTCAATACCTAATGTGCCATTTTCCATGACTCAATTAATCACTCCTCAAAAAACTGGAGTCTTTCAAATTTATGTAAAATCTATAAACATTCCACATGTTAACGAATCTTCACATTTTCCTAATTCTGGTAATATGGATCATCAAAATGAGTTTGTTGAAAAATTTGAAATATTTGTAAATCCCTAATATTTTAAAAAAAATGAAATAAGATATGGTCTCTGAAACAAAACTTGATACAGGATTTATGAAAGTAAACTCAAAGAAATTTTTTCTTTTAGGAAGTTTCATGGTTAGTTTTGGAATTTTAATTGTCACTGTAGGTGGTAGCTGGGATATTACGAATCATTTACTTAGTAAACCTGAAACTTTTTTTTCACCACCTCATGGATTGATGTATACTGGAGTTGCAATCACACTTTTTGGAGTCTCTATATCTGCAATAGGATGGAAAAATTTACAAAATTTTAAACGAGAATATTTCACTTCAATTAAAATCCAAATTTTGGGAATCGGTTTACTTACTGGTGCTGGACCATTTGATTTCATTTGGCATTCAAATTTTGGTTTGGATGGTCTTCTAAGTCCACCTCACTTGACATTAATCACTGGAATGTTTCTATGCGCAGTTGGTGGAATGTTTGCAATAAGCAGATTTCTGAAATTCAATAATATTTCAAACTCTTTATCTTATCTGCATGTTTTAGCAATAATCCCTGTGTGGTTATCTGGTTCTGGATTAATTTCTTCATTATCATTGCCTTTCTCAAAAACAGATTATTTTGATTTTAATCCTGAAATTCGTTTTGCATTTATCATTGCCACAATATTTTACCCAATGATAATTTCCACGTGTCTATTTCTATCATCAAAACTATCTAATTTCAAACCGGGAATGTTTACTATTTTGGGTGGTTTATTTTTGTTAATTTATGGTTCTACTGCCATAGCTCCAAATTTTGCCTTGGTAGATTCTCTGATTTTCTATTCTCTCAACTTGATTCCTTTGGTTGTCTCTGATCTCATAATTAGTTTCGATAAATCAAAGAAATCATTGATTTTTGTAGGGGGTTTGATTGGTTCTGTTTTTTACATGTTTTATTATCCATATGTAATGTACACCTATAATGAAATACTTTTAGGAAAATTAGTTTCTCCAAGTTTGATTGACTATGTTTATTTTGAGATAATATCTCAAGTGATTGTCTTAACAATTATTCCTTCAATAATTGTTGGAATCTTTGGTCTATTATTGTCTGAAAAAATACGCAAGAAAATTCATTTACAATAACTCTTAGAATGAATTATTATTTGGTCAAATGGCAAAATATTCATGAAAATCAAAACCTTTGCAGTAGATATTGATGGAACAATTACTGAAAATGGTGGAGGACGTATTCACTTAGAAGCACTAGATTCTTTGAGACGATTAACTAATCTTGGTCATAATGTGATCTTTGTTACTGGAAGATCATCAGTTGAGGCATTTTTGCTTTCAATATTTGGAGGTACAACAAAAACAGCTGTTGGTGAAAATGGCGGATGTATAACACTAAACACTAATGAACATATTTTGCTGGGTGATCTAAAAGAATGCAAAGAAGCACTGGGAATTTTACAAAATTCAATTAACGGAGTAATAGAAAAACCGGTATTTCCAAGATTAACTGAGGTGGTTCTTGAAAGGACTTTTGATATTACTGAAGCTAAAAAAATTCTATCCGAACATAACTCCAATGTGGAATTATCTGATAGTCAATACGCTTTTCATATTAATTCAAAAGGGATTGACAAGGGATTTGGATTTGAAAAAATTATGAACAAATTTTCAATAAAAAAACAAGATGTAATTGCAATTGGTGATAGTGCAACTGATATTCCTTTGTTCAAAAAAGCCCAAATCAGTATCGCTTTAGGTAATGCATCTGATGATGTTCAATCGCACGCAACAATGACTACAAAATCTGCAGCAGGAGATGGTGTTTTAGAGGCATTAGATAAATTAGCTTCTAAATCCTTTGAATTGTAGATGACTTTCCAGGCAATTCTTGATGAAATTGAAAACAATCTAAAGAAAATTTTAGACGAAATGTCTATCAATGAAATTGTATTTACCGTTGAACCTGCAAAACCTGGATTTGGAGATGTTAGTTCAAATATTTCATTTCTTTTAGCCAAAGAACTAAAAAAAAGTCCAAGGGAAATTTCTGAACTACTTAATCAAAAATACACTGATTGCATTAGTACTCTAGTCGATCACTCTGAGGCACACCCATCTGGCTATCTAAACTTCTATGCAGACTGGACAAAACTTGGTCAGTTAATTCTCTCTGAATCATATTTGCCATATTTTGGTGATGTGGATTTAGGAAATGCTTCTACTTTAGTGATTGAACACACTAGTGTCAATCCGAATAAAGCGTTGCATATTGGTCATGTAAGAAATATCATTGTAGGAGACTGTGTCTCAAGAATTTTAAAAAAATCAAACTATAAAGTCAATGTTCTAAATTATGTAGATGATTCTGGTCTTCAAGTCGCTGATATTGTTCTGGGATTCAAACATTTTGGATTTGAATTAGAACCTCCTAATGGAAAAAAATTTGATCACTATTGTGGCGATGATGTTTATGTTAAAACTACTGAAAAATACGAAGAAGATTCATCATTAGAAAATATTCGAAAAAATATTTTAAAAGAAATTGAAGAGGGAAATTCTGAAATTGCAAAATTTGCAGATGTGGTAACTAAACGTGTTCTCTCTGCTCAATTAGAAACATGCTGGAATCTTGGTGTCTTTTATGATTGTCTTAATTTTGAATCACAAATTATCCGTTCAGGTTTGTGGTCTAAAATCTTTGAAAAATTAAAAAATATGAAATTAATTGAATTTGAAAAAGATGGTAAAAACGAAGGCTGTTGGGTAATTAGGGGAAATGAGAATGATGAGGATAAAGTAATTGTCCGAAGTAATGGGACTGCCACATACATTGCAAAAGATATTCCATACGCTGCTTGGAAATTGGGATTGTTAAATGACCCATTTGAATATCAAAAATATTTTCCCGAACAACCAAATTCAAAAATATTGTGGGAAACAGTAGTTAGTGAAAACAACTCGGAGAAATCAAAATTTTCAGGCGATAAAGTGATCACTGTTATTGACTCTAGACAATCCAGATTACAAAAAATAATTACTGAATTAATGGATAAATTCAAGTCGTCTCCTGATTCGTATGTTCACTTGGGATATGAGTCAGTCACTCTGAGTCCTGAAACTGCAAAAACATTGGGAATAGATACTGATGGAAAACAAGCACAAATGTCTGGTAGGAAAGGTGTCTATGTCAATGCTGATTCTGTATATGAAATTCTAAAATCTAAAACTATCGAGGAAACCACAAAACGACATCCTGAATTTGAACCATCATTGGTCGCAGATATTGCTCACCATATTTCTGTTGGTACACTTCGATATGAGATGATCAAACAGGATTTGGATAAAATAATCACATTTGATTTGAACAAATCCCTTAGTTTGGAAGGTGACACTTCATCATACATCCAATATTCACATGCTCGGGCTTCACGAATTTTGGAAAAATCAAATTCTGAAACGTCCATTGATATCGATTATTCTGTATTCCAAGAAAAAACAGAACTTGAATTAATCAAATTGATTGGAATGTTCAATATTCAAGTCCGTGATTCTGCAAAAAATTTGTCACCAAAAGTTATTGCAAGGTATTGTCATGAATTAGCTGTAGCCTTTAACTCATTTTATGAACATAACCATGTACTTGACCTTGATGACAAACAACTTGAAAAAGCACGTTTGACTCTGGTAAATTCATATAAAATTACCATTGAAAAATCCCTCGATTTATTGGGAATTTCTGCTCCTGATAGAATGTAATTATCCGTAAATTGATTTTTGTGAATTTGATTCAGTATTGTTTGCTGTTTTAAACCCACTAAAATTTGAACGCAGAATTTTTTGAGTATGTCCAGAAACTCGCACCACATTATCCCATGTATTGTGAAAATTGATTCTATCTAAAACCAATTCATCAACGTGAGAAAAAATTGCCAATCCTACAATCAAATCATTTTCTTTAATCCATTGGTGACCAACATTGCAAACTGTACATATGTGACTAATCTCCATAATTGTTTTTGCAAATGCCTGATTTTTTGATGTCAATAATTTTGAATCCTCTTGCGGGAATCTCATATTTACATTAATGTGTATTCTGTCATCTCTGTTAGAATTTTTACTTACAATGACGTTTGTTCCAACTCTGTATTGCCAGTCAATTATGTCACCTTTGTTTTTAATTTTGTCAGTTTGATCTTCATAATCTATCTTCGTCACTTTAATGAAATTTTCAACCAACTCTTTCATTTCTTGAGAAGTTTTCATGATATTTTCTGTAATGTACATTAATTATAATTTTTTAAAAAAAGAAATTAATGGCTGTGACCACAACCACATGAGTCATGTCCTCCATGACCTTGTGTTTCTTTTCCAGAACATCTGGAGCATTTGTCATGTCCCATTGGAGAGAAAAAACTAATTCCACAGGATACACATTTCATACTTGTCATGATAAAATGAAAATCGTTTGATTATTTATTTTTATGACTGTGGCTTTGCTTTTCCTGCTTCCTCGGATTCATCATTCTTTTTAAAAACACGATATTCTCCAATAATTGAGCCACATTTCTCACATGTGTATTGACCTCTTTCTACTAAAACGAGGTTATCTGCAACTTGTTCATTCGTATTTTCCTCCAAATTGATTTTTGGTGGATTGTTGAATTCTGTTTCGCAATTATTGCAGTAGTGTTTTGACATTTTGTCTGATTCTAGTTTTCCAATTGGTGCTAGGAACAATTTTCCAACTCCTAAATCTGCTTTCTTCAATTGTTCATCAGTTAATGATGCAAAAACATATCCGCCGGAACCTTGCAATTTGTGTTCGCTCATGATAATATCAGAATCAAGGAGTTAAAAAATTTAATCTACAACGAGACACACGGAAAGCCTGTTTCAAAGGACGTTTACCTAACATGAGGGCTTTCCATACCATCATCTACGACGCAGAATAATGGTTTTCTCGTTGTATATAATACGTCGAAATGATATTTAAGACTGATCATACATTTTACCAAATGCCAATTTTTTTAAAACCCGCGAAATCTCTCTATTTCAGATGGCAGAAAAAATTACTGCAGAAGATTTGAAAAAAGATCTCAATAATTATGTCATTATTGATGTTAGAGAATCTGACGAATTGAATTCTGGAAAAATTGAATCATCAATTCACATGCCATTAGGTCTATGCATTAGAAATATCAAGAAAAAACAGATTGAGGAACTAAAAGACAAAAAAATCTGTACTTATTGTGCATCTGGTTACCGTGGAAACATTGCTGCAGATGAATTAATCAGTGAGGGTTTTACTGCAGTAACTTTGGAAAAAGGATTTTCTTCTTGGACCTAAAAGTTTTCTAAACTCATTAAACATAACAAACGATTATTATCTCATTTTTTTCAGAATGTTTATGGAAAAAATAAAGCAAAATTCTCCAGTACTACTTTATTTCAATTCTTCAAAAAAATGGCTAATTAAAATCTCAAAAAAGGAATCACTTCATACTCATATTGGAGTTATCAAACATGCTGATGCCATTGGTAAAGAATACGGTTCACGATTAATCACAAATAAGGACAAGTATGTCTATCTTCTCAAACCCACCATCTATGATTATGTGATGAAAATTCAACATGGGACTCAAATTGTATATCCAAAAGATATTGGATACATTATTGCCAGGGCAGGAATCGAAAATGGACAAAAGATTCTTGAAATTGGAACTGGTAGTGCATCACTAACATCTTGCGTTGCAAGTATTGTCAAACCCCGTGGTCATGTACACACTTTTGATGTTGATGAAAATTTTATGAAGATTGCTCAAAAAAATCTAGAAAAAGCAGGCGTCTCAAAATACGTTACACAGTACAAAATGGATTTGAAAACAGCAAAGAAATTTCCTGAATCAGACTTTGATGTTGCTTTAATTGATTTAGGTGATCCTTGGACTGTAATCCCGCAAGTAAGAGAAATGCTCAAAGGAAGTGGTTCAATTTTTGCAATATGTCCTACAATGAACCAACTAGAAAAACTCAGTATGGCTTTGGTCGAAAATGAATTTACTGATATTGAATCCACTGAACACATTGTTAGAAATATTGAAGCTAGAGAAGGAAAAACTAGACACTCATTTCAAGGAATTGGTCATACAACCTATCTGTGTTTTGCCAGAAAAGCTTTTTTCGGACGTGAATTAAAAAATTCATCTGAATCAAAAAATTCTGATTCCACTAAAAAAAAATCAAAAAAAGCAAAATAGTTTAAATCAGTTCTATTGATTGTTCAATTATGCAGAAATTACTTACTTCTTCAATAGTTAAAAAATTCATTCCATCTCGAAAATCTACATCACGAAAAGGTCAAAATGGAATTGTAATGGTTCTTGGTGGAAGCTACATCTATCATGGAGCTCCAATACTATCTTCTATTGCTGCATTAAGATCTGGAACCGATCTTGTTTACACATGTGTTCCAAAAATCAATGTAGAGGCAACCCGTTCTGTATCTCCAAATCTAATTGTCATTCCTCTAGTTGATCAAAAACTCACTAGAGGTGCGGTCAATAAATTATTGGGAGTTTTACCAAAAAATCTTGATTCTGCAACAATAGGAATGGGTTTATCCATTCAGGATAGAAATTCATTACTACATCTTGTCAAATCACTGATTGATCAAGATACCCGATTATCTCTTGATGCAAGTGCACTAATTCCAGAAATTCTTCCTCTCTTACATGAAAAAAATGTGGTTTTAACTCCACACGCAGGTGAATTTTCAAGATTATTCGGAATGACTCCTAGTAATGTGCAAAAAGAGCGAATTAAACAAGTTGAAACAAATGCAAAAGAATACGGGGTGACAATTTTACTAAAAGGACCTACAGATATAATTTCTAATGGCAAAACTACCTACATTTACAAAAAAACAATTCCTGCTATGACTGTAGGGGGAACTGGAGATGTTCTCTCTGGATTAGTTGCAGGAATCCTCTCTAAGAATAGAAATCCACTTGAATCTGCATCAGCGGCATCTTTCATTAATGGACTTGCAGGAAAATCTGCACAAAAAAAATATGGTTTACACATCACTTCTATGGATTTACTTGATGAATTACCATCTGTGATGAAACCCTTTGATAAAATTGTGTGATAGTATGAATGTCCTAAAACAAATTGATTCAAATTTTGATGAACTGATTAAAGAATTACAAATTCTAATCCAGCAACCTTCGGTATCTGCTAAAAATGAGGGGATTGAAGAATGTGCAAAATTAGTTGAAAAAATTCTAAAAAAAACTGGACTTAAAACCGAAATTCTTAGATTGAAAAAAGGTGTTGCACCAATTGTTTACGCAGAAATTAAATCAAAAAAGAATCCGAAAAAAACTTTGATGTTTTACAATCACTATGACGTTCAACCTGCAGAACCGTTTGAACTGTGGGAATTTCCACCATTCAGTGGTACAAAAAAAGGAAACAAAATTTTTGGTAGAGGCTCTGCAGATGACAAGGGTGAATTAATCACCAGAATCAAAGCAGTTGATGCATGGTTGAAGACTACTGGTGATGTCCCATGCAATATTAAATTCCTAATTGAGGGTGAGGAGGAAACTGGAAGTGCACACATTGAACAATATCTCAAAAAATACCAAAAGAAATTTTCATGTGATGGAGTAATTTGGGAATTTGGTTATGTTGATGCAAAAAACAGACCTATAGTTGGATTAGGAATGAAGGGATTACTTTTTGTTGAATTATCTGTACAGGAATCTATACGAGATGCTCATTCTAGTTTGGCAGTTTTAATAAAAAATCCTGCATGGAGATTAATTGAAGTTATTCACTCACTTCGAGATACCAATGGAAAAATTCTCATCAAAGATTGGTACAAAGATGTACAACCTTTAAGCAAAAATGATCTTAATTTAATTAAAAATGAACCATTTGAAATTGACTCTTTCAAAAAGGAATTTGGAATTAATTCATTTGTTGGAAATAAAAAAGGAATTGATGTCAAAAAGGCACTTGTAGCCGACCCAACTTGTAATATTGCTGGATTTTATTCCGGATATACTGGTGAAGGTGCAAAAACTGTTTTACCATCAAAAGCATTAGTCAAAATTGATTTCAGACTGGTTCCAAAAATGGATCCAAAAAAACAAATCATGAGATTGAAATCTCATCTAAAAAGAAATGGTTTCTCTGATGTAAAAGTCAAAGTTTTTCATGGAGAAGCAGCAGCTAGAACAAATTCATCTCACCCATTTGTCTCTGATGTCAAAGATGCTGCACAACAAGTTTTTGGCAAGTATGTTCTCAATGTATCCAATGCTGGTACTGGACCAATGTTTCCCTTTGTACACATCTTAAAGGCACCTTGTATCTCTGTTGGCAGTACCTACATGTTTTCAAGAATTCATTCTCCAAATGAATTTGCAAGAGTTGATCTTCTTCGAAAAACCACAAAAACTATTGCACTAGTAATAGAGAATTTTTCAAAATCCTAATGAATGAATCTTGGAATCTTCTTAATTGCATGAGCAATTGAAATTCTTCCTGGACCTGCAACAATAATCAATAGTGATACTGCAAGTAAGATTAAATCAAACTCTACTGCCTTTTCACCCGTAATGTTTTGTGCGCCCTTTACTAGAAAGATTGCACCAATCATTACAATTGATAGCAATGATGCTGAAAATCTAGTAAATATTCCAAAAATCATCAATATTCCTGGAACCACTTCTGCTAATGCGATAGGGATCTGCATCTCTGGAGGCAATCCTAAACTTGAAATAAAATTTACAAAGCCTGGATTGAATTTCCCCATTCCGTGTAAAATGAAAATAACTCCAACTACTGATCTTATGCCCATGAAAGTGACATCTTTCAAAATACCTCCATTGATTTCTGCAGTAGCCATTTAGTGCTTCGATGATTATTCAATATAATTAGGTTATTGTAATTTGGAACAGATTTTTCAGAAAGCCCTTTATTATACTCCAAAATTATTTCTATTATGTCAATGTACATGCCAGGAGCAACTGCTGTTGGAATTACTTTTGATGAAGGAGTAGTTCTAGTAAGTGAGAAAAGGATCGCCTTTGGAAATTTCCTTGTAAGCAAATCAAGCAAAAAGACATTTCCAATCACTCCTAAAGTTGGCGCAACATTTGCAGGATTAGTTGCAGATATGCAAATTTTGGCATTACAATTAGCAGCATTGGCAAAAATTAGAAAAATGGAATTAAAAAGAGACGTTCCACCAAACACCGTTGCAAAAATGATGTCAAACATGATGTATGAAAGAAGATTTTTCCCATTTCTTACTCAAGTAATCGTCGGCGGAGTAGTTGAAAAACCAATTATGTATACTTTGGATCCTTTAGGTTCTGTTCTACCTGATGAATATGCAGCAGTAGGAACTGGAGCTGAAATGGCATTAGGTGTTTTAGATCCACAATTCAAACCAAACATGACAAAAGATGAAGCAGTCAGTCTTGCAAAACGCGCAGTCAAAGCAGCATCATTGAGAGATTCTGCAAGTGGTGACGGATTAGATATTCTAGTAATCACAAAATCTGGAACAGAAGAATACACTGAAGCAATATAAAATAAAATTTAATCGTAAATAGTTTTTCCAATTTCCCATGATTTATCGGAGATATAGTGCAAGTTTTTTAGAATTTCCCCTTTGTCTATTTTTTCTGCATCTTCACTAGACATTGTTGATTTTCCTACTGCAAGAAACTTGTTTTGTGATTCCTCAACAATACACACTAACTGATCCTTATCAAAAGATGTGAATTTTCTAATTCCAGGCCTCATTAAATTTGCACCATTGCACATGAATTTGACAGCGCCCATGTCTACAGTTACCGATGGAAATTTCTTCAAAATTTCGGTTTCAGATAAGAACGGTAAATACTCGTCTTGAATTTTCAAAATTTTAATTCCTTGACCTGTAATTAATTGAACATCATCTAGAATTTGATGTACCTTGAGATTCTTGATTTTTGGAAATTCCATTCTCCATTTCTCAGAAATTACTTTAAGTAATTCACTAGTTTCACTTTTTGAAATTAAATTTGATTTCAATTTTTTCCAATCTCTTGTCTGATATCAAGCAAATCCCTCAAAATTGAACTTGCAGTTTCAATTCCTCCTGCACCTTTCCCGATGATTGTCTGAGTACCAGAGTGCTCAGAAGTAAATGCAATTGCATTTAATGTTCCATTTACACATAATGGATCATCTTTAGAAATTTCTTTGGGACTAACAGTTAATTTTTCATCACATGATGCAATTAGCTTTATTGCACAATTCTTTTTTGATGCTTTTTTGATATCTTCAGATGTAACTTTTCTAATTCCTGTACAATCAATATCTGGCATTGTCACTTTCATACCCATAATCCAATTTGCTAAAATTACCAACTTTGCTGCCGCATCAAGTCCGTCTAAATCTAATGACTCGTCTGCCTCCACGTACCCTTTTGTTTGTGCATCTTTTAGTGCGTCCTTGTATGATACACCCGTTCCCATATTAGTCAAAATGTAGTTTGTTGTTCCGTTTAGAATGCCTGAAAATGAAGTAATTCTTTCCCCTTTGAGGCTATTTTTTGCATAATCCAAAATTGGTGTTCCACCACCAACAGTTCCACTAAATTTGAACATTACTTGATTGTAAATTGCCAACTCCATTAATGATGGAAACGCAAGAGCTAATGGACCCTTGTTGACTGACACAACATGCATTCCTTTCTTCATTGCCATTGTGATGTGAGACATTCCAGGTTCAGCATCTTTGTAATTACTTGCAGTAGTTTCAATTAACACATCTGCATCTACATTTTTTAAAATATCAATTCCATTCATGGTGTTTTTTGATTTAGAATAATTCTTGACTGTTCCAAATTGTTTTTTGATATCATTTAATTTTTTTAAATTAAGACCTGCATCTTCAACTGCACTACCTTTGCTATCGAATACTGCAACAACTCTTGGCTTGAATCCGTATTTTGTATATAGTTCATCGGATCTTGATTCAAACAACTTGACAAGACTCTGTCCTACTACACCAAATCCACAAATTATTATTCGCATTTCATTTCCTCTTTTCTAGTAACAATTCTCATCATCTCTTTAATTCTGTTTCTTATTATTGGTGTTTAATAATTTTTGAAAAATTTCATTCATCTTTTTCATGTTTAAGCGATAATGAATTAATACAATATCTCAAATTTGTCGGCTTTGGACCGTCATCAAAGACGTGTCCCAAATGTGAACCACATTTTTTACAATTAACTTCAATTCTTTCCATACCGTATGATGAATCTCTAATGTATTCTATTTTTTCATCAGTAATTGGTTGCCAAAAACTAGGCCAACCACTGCCAGAATCAAATTTTGTATCTGAAGAAAATAATTCCTCACCACAACAAGTGCATTTGAAATTACCATCTAATTTCGTTGAATTGTATTTTCCTGAAAATGGGGGTTCTGTTCCATGATTAATACAAATTTCAAATTCCTCAGGAGATAAAATTTTCTTCCACTCTTCACGTGTTTTTTTAAAATCTTCACTCATTGAATATCTCAAACTACTTTCTAGATTTTAATTTTTTTCTTTTTTCCTCAGTTCTTTTCTCTGATTCAAATCTTTCTAAATCATATTCTTTAAGATCCACATATTTCATTATTTTTGAAAGATTGGGATGCACTCTATTGATTTCTTTGAACATATCTTGTGCAACTTTTCTATAATCAACATGTCCTTGAGGAATGGTTCTTAGTTCAATTAAGTGACATGCTTCTCTCAAATTTAATTTCATCATGTATGGATAATTGTAAGCGAGATTAACAACATACTGTGATTGTTCAGGCATTTTTTTTCTCATCAAATCAAATGTTGATTTTGATTGATACAAACATTCAACAAATTCTTTGTCAGCTCCAATAATTTTTAATTCATTTGGAATTTTGTAACCATGATCTGTAGTTAACAACTGTCTTTGCAATGTCAGAGCTCTATGTCTATGAAAGTCTCTAAACATTCCAAAGTTATTCATCAAGTCAAATGTATAGTACACATTCTCAAATGCTCTTGATGGTCTGTGCCTTCGATTTTTTCTCAACTTTGCAAAATCTTCAATTATTGAAATTCTTTTTTGCTTTGGAATCTTTTTAATTTGTTTTACAATGTCAATAAATGATGTACTTGGAGATTGCTCATATACAAGTGCCGCTATGATTTTAGTTATCGCTGCATCTTCTGATTCATATTCTGCAAGTTTTGTGAATTGTGATTTTTTCACTATTGGTTGAATTTTCTGTTTTGAAATTGAATTTGATTTAATTTTGATTTGTTTTAGATAATTTTGTAATTCTAAACCATACTTATCGTTGGTTCTTCTCACAAATGCTTTGATTGTAGTATCTAACTCATTTTTGATTTTTGAGGCTAAATCACGCTCTTCTTTAAGATTTGAGGAGGCTAAAATTGTAAGTAGATATTCAAACGCTCTACCATTTCCTGTAATTCCAACATTTGTCAAAGTAGATGCTGGAAGCAATCCTCTTAGAATGTCTAGAGCTTTTGCTTTGGTTGAATTTTTGTAAATAAAATTTGCAGATTTTAAATCCGATTCATTTCTCAATTTCGTAAATAATTTTTCTTTTCCATCAGTTGAATCTTTGAAATTATATTTTTCAATTGGATATTTTTCTCTAATGTAGTTAGTTAGTGGTTCTATAGTTTTTGAATAGACATCAAATGAAAAATTACATGCTTCTTCATATTTGTCTGCATATCTAGAGTTTGAAATTTCACTGTCTCTATAAAATCTGTATTTTCCATTTTCTTTTTTATTCCATGCAACATATCTTGAAGACTTTTCCAAATAAGATAAACCAATTCTGCGATCTTCAATTTTCTTTACTGCAATATTTGATAATCCTTCAATTGCAATTTGTGCTTCACCTAATTCTGCTACTGAATCGTCTCCGTATTCTAAAAGAACTCTATTGTAAAATTCTTCTCCACGATTTTTATTTTTTAAAAATTCATCAAGAAAAACTCTTCTCATACTTTTGTCTGTTCTACTGTATCTTGACATGAGCGCTCCACGATCTACTTGTTGCGGTGTAATTATTGCAAAAACTTCTTTGTCAGTGTTTGAAAAATGATTACTGAGAATTTTTTTTTCTTTAGAAGAAAACTCTGACAATGATAACTAACTAATTTACAATTATTAATAGTCTATTTCTTTTTGCCGATTTGAATCAAGTCTGGTCCTTTATCTTTATCGCGATCTTGACCTTTAGCTTGCCATCGAAGTAAAACTTCTTTGAATGCTAATGCATCTGATTCATTTTCTGTATACATCAATGATGTCACCCAAAATCCATTCTTTGCAGTTCTGCCGCCAACTGAATTCATCCAAAATTCTGTTGGTAGATTTTCCATAGTTTTGTTTGATTTGTCTTTAGTAATCTCAACCCATCTATTTCCTACAAATTCCAGGATCTTATCAAGTTCGTCTCTTTGAATCATACACTCAAATTTTTCTCTCTAAATTTTAAAATTTCTAAATTTGTGGTGAGATATTGGCTTTGTTAATTTTTACTAACAAAAACTAGAAACATTTCTTACACTTTCTCGGTTATACAAATCTCTAAAGTTTTTCCTATGACACACGGCGATATCGAAATAATCGGTAAAAACGTGAAAGACATGTACGGAACATTCATGGGTAAAGTCGCAGGAACAATGACCGACATTGACGGTTCAATTCAAACCGTTGGCGTTGACTGTGGTGCTCAGGGATTACAGCAAATTCCATATGAGCAACTAGTAGTTCAAGGCGAAGTCGTAATTTTCATTCCAAAGTGGAGACTAGACTCACAAAGACTCATTCGTGAAAAACAACTAACTCTTCGTCGTCTAAAAGCATTGATTGACATCGTTTCAGAAAATGATGACATGAAATCAGATGCAGAAATCATTCATCAAAAATACAAATCAAAACTTGTATCTTTAGATGAAACAGAAAGTCAAATCAAAGCTAAACTTGAGGCAAGATTGACAGAGTTAGATGAACAAATGAAGTCTGCAAAAATGTTAATGTTTGATGCAAAAGTTCAGTTCAAGAGCAATGAAATCTCTGAAAATACTTTTGAAACCGTGAAGACATGTACAAATGAGGTAATTGAACATGTTGTCCACGAGACAAAAGAAATTGAAAATGTACAGAGCAGAATTGCAAACTTGGCATTAGAAATGCAAGACATTACATCAGGTCCATCTCATATCCAAGAATCTGCCGTTTCATATCTGGAAACGAATGAATCACAACAATTGATTCAAACAAGTCTTCCAGAAGCACCAACAGAACCCGTTATGATTCCTTCAGAACCAATTGGCGCATCTGCAGTTCCAACTCCAGAATACCCAACACAATCTGAAATACAAATAACATTTCCAGAACCACCCCAACAGGTGACAACACACACATCAAATGATGACAACGATAATGATTGGCTTGCTCGAATGGAAGCACAATAATTTTTTTAATTATTTTTTTTAACATTAAAAAACCGTCTCTACATACATTTTCTATATGTCTGACACTTTTGATATTGGTCTTGGTAATAATTTTCCAGAAATAAGGGAAAAGGCTGATTCTGATTTTATCTCATTTTGGGAGCAACAGGCAAAAAATCTCCACTGGTTTTCTCCATGGGAGAGAGTTCTGAACTGGAATCCTCCTTTTGCTAGATGGTTTGAAGGTGGCACCATTAATGCCTCTTACAACGCACTAGATGTTCATCAGGAACAAAAATCCCAAAAAACTGCCATATTTTGGGAAGGCGAAAACGGTGATTCCAAAGTCCTGACTTATGCTGAATTGTTTGAATCTGTAAAAAAACTTGCAAACGTGCTTGTCTCACTAGGTGTCAAAAAAGGAGACAGAGTAACTATCTATCTGCCAATGATTCCTGAACTTCCAATCTCAATGTTGGCATGTGCTAGAATCGGTGCAACCCATACAGTGATTTTCTCAGGATTCAGTGCAACATCAATTAAAGACAGGGTAGTTGATTCTCACTCAAAAGTAATCATTACTGCTGATGGTGGATACAGACGCGGCAAAGTTGTTCCACTCAAAGAGATAATTGATGAATCAATTTCAGAACTTGATTTCATTGAACATGTTCTAGTTGTTAAAAGAACCAATTCAGAAATTCAGATGAATTCAGTTGACAGTTACTATGATGAATTGATGGAAAAATCTTCTGCGCAACATTTGGCAGTTTCACTTGAAAGCACTCATCCTTTGTTTATTCTCTACACATCAGGGACCACTGGAAAACCAAAAGGTGTCTTGCATGGGACAGGTGGATACCTTACTCATCTCTACTCTACTTACAAATGGGCTTTTGACATAAAGGATTCTGATGTTTACTTTTGTACTGCAGACATTGGTTGGGTAACCGGACACAGCTATGTTGTGTATGCTCCATTACTTCATGGTGCAACACAAGTAATGTATGAAGGAGCTCCTGATTTTCCAGACGCATCTAGAATCTGGAACATTTTACAAAAGTATCACGTCTCTATTTTTTACACAACACCAACTGCATTACGAATGTTTATGAAATTTGGTGATGATATTCCAAATTCATTTGATCTTTCAAAAATTAGATTACTTGGAAGTGTTGGTGAACCAATCAATCCCGAAGTTTGGCGTTGGTATTATAGAACAATTGGCAAAGAAAAGTGTCCCATCATTGACACATGGTGGCAGACTGAGACTGGTGGAATGCTGATTTCAGCTCTGCCTGGAATTGAAACAATTCCATTAAAGCCTGGTTCTGGAACAAAGCCAATTCCTGGAATCCAAATGTCTGTAGTTGATGAAAATGGAAACGATGTAAAACGTGGAACAAAGGGATATCTCATAATTAGAAACCAATGGCCTGGAATGCTTCAGACATTGTGGGGCGATGATGAAAAATACAAAACTGTCTACTGGTCCAAATATGAAAACTGCTACTATCCTGGTGACTATGCACTAGAAGATGAAGATGGATATTTCTGGCTATTAGGTCGTGCAGATGATGTGCTAAAAGTTGCAGGACATAGAATTGGAACCGCAGAGCTTGAAAGTTGCATCGTATCTCACACTGATGTTGCAGAATCTGCTGTCTGTGGAATTGCAGATGATGTAAAAGGTGAAGTGATAATTTCATTTGTTGTATTGAAACAAAATACAACAAAGGATACAAAATCGCTGGAATCTGAAATTATTCAAAAAATTAGAGAAGATATTGGGGCAATTGCCACTCCAAAAGAAATTCACTTTGTCTCAAAACTACCAAAGACCCGTAGTGGCAAAATAATGAGACGCTTACTCAAAGCAATTGCAAGCAATGAGAAAATTGGAGATATTAGTACACTAGAAGATGGAACTGCAATCAGTGAGATTCAAACTGCATTTGATGAATTGCAAAAATCAATCAAAGAAAATTCTAACTAAAAATTTTATTCAAATCCAAATCCATCAGCATCTCAAACATTTTTTTGAGTCCCTCGTACTCTGATTTTGAATTTTTATCCATAGACTCGTAATCTGTTTTTCCAATCTCCTCTAACTTTGAATTGGCTTCATTGAAAAAATTCTTCATCTCTTTGATTCTTTCAGCGGAATTATCCTCCAAATTCAAAATTACTGTGTTGCTTCCAACCAGCTCCTTATTTTCATCATACAGACTGGTAGCCTGCAATAGTCCCTGAAATGTCGTCTCATCTTGTCTCTTGAATGTGATCTTTTGGTCAGTTACTTTGCCTGTTTCAAACCACGTTTTCAAAGAGTTGTTCATTGACTCCCACCCATTTTTTGGAACATGCTCAAAGATTGATTTTCCAAGAATCTCTGACTTTGCGTATCCAAAATTTGCCGCATATGTGGAATTGCAATCCAAAATAATCCCAATTGAATTAATTCTTCTCCACATTACTGGTGCGTCTTTTAGCGTCTTTCTTGCTTCTGTTTGGAACACTTTAAGAAATTATTTTCACTAGTTATTAAATTCAGATTTTCAAAACCACTGATCCAAATTCTGACTTTTTTTCTCTAAAGCTTTTTTCAATCTATTCAATGTTGAATTAACTCGATCTTCAGAGAAACTTCTCTCTTTGACAAGATAGTTTGTCAGTCCCTCGTAATCCACACTCTTGAAATCCAAATCATCCACGTCTGCGACATTTGGTTTAAGGAAAATCTGTCTAATTTCCTCAAAATCAATCTGCTGCAGTTGCTCTTGAATTTCTGGAATGTCTTCTAATCTTGAATATTTTTTAATCATTCGCAGTGCCGTCTTTGGTCCAACTCTCTCAAACCCATTTGGATTAAAGTCAGTACCAATCAAAATTCCAACATCAACTAACTGCTCTCTTGATAATTCCAAGTCATCTAGTGTCTTTTGAGTTTCTATGACTTCTGGGACCACATCAATGTAGGTATTCTTGTTTGGAATCTTTCTTCTTCCACTGTTTGTGAAATTTCTTACCAATCTTTTTGCACCACACAAAATTGAATCAAAATCCTGACTTGCAGAGGCATATGCAACACCTGTATTTGTCATGTGAGCTGCAGTTGCCTCTCCTTCTGATGGTGCCTCTACATATGGAATTCCAAAATATCTGAGAATCTCTTTTGATTCTTGAACCATTCCATCTTTCATACTTGTTGTCTGTTGTGCATACTTTCTTGCATCATCTAAATTTCCTTCTGCAATTGCTTTTTCATATTTTACAGTGGCATCTCTTTTGATCTGTTTTCTTCTCTCAATCTCTGCAGTCTTTAGAGATGGTGGCTTCCCATCAAAGACATAGACAGGCTTTATTCCCAAAGATAGAAAATTTACATTTCTGTAAAGCAATCCGCTCAAGTGACTCGTGATTCTTCCTTCAGAGTCTGATAACTGTAATCCGTCTGGACCTCTAATGCTTGCAAGAAATTGATAAATTGCATTGTATGCATCAATGGCAATCACTTTGTTTGAAAATGACTCTAGATTGGTTTTTTCTCTTACAACCAAATCTTTGAGATTTAATCCCATGAGACTGATTCTGCCTCTATACTATTTTGTGTTTTCTCATCTTTTTGATTTTAATACCTGAATTTTGAGGATTGTTTATGGATTCTCCATTTAGTGCTAGTTTGAATGACAAAATTTTTGAGATAAAGTCTGAATCTGGAAATATTTCCAAAGTAATTTCCTACTTTCCTTTTAGTGAGAAGGAACGAATGGAAATTAAAAAAATTCTCGGTGATGATTTTGATTCATTTGGCTCCATCTTTACAGATATGGTATCTGATGAGGAATGGGAAAAAACAAAGGTGCAGATAAAGAAAAAATTCAATGACGAACTTTTTCACATTGACTGAACTCTGATTTGCTTTATTATGGTGGATTGTGCAAATAAAATTGCCAGATTAGCCAAGTGGTAAGGCGGCTGTCTCGAAAACAGCTACGTGAAAGCGTGCGGGGGTTCGAATCCCTCATCTGGCGTTTGTGAAATTGTACTACTCCCTGTCTCCAAAAAACACCTATCATTAAATTACCGATCAATTAAGAACGATAAGCAATATCTTATAGTCAGAATATTGCTTACATCGGGACCTTGAGACCTAAGCCCTCGAGGTCCTATCATAATTTTACAAATCTAAATTCTTGAAAAATCATTGGTCTTAAATTATCAAATAAAATTATCATATCATTGAAAAATGCACAATGCAAAAAATGTCTGAAAAAGTTTTTTGAAAAAGACATTTACACAATCCAGCAGTTTCAATACCGAACAGAGCCACCCTACAAATGGTCAATAGAATATTTCAAAAAACTCGATATTGGCGAGTGGGACTCGTTTTGTGAACAGTGTCTTTTGCAGTATTCAAAAGAATCATTTGATTCTTGGAAAGAATGACACTATACTCCAAAAGTTTGTGGCTTGTTTCCACATTTTGGACATTTTGATTCATTTGATTTGAAACCGCACTTTATACATTGCAGTTTTACTCCCATAATATCTTGAGACGGAGTCTTTACAGCCTTTACAATCAAAATTACAGCAATTAAAACTCCTACTGCAATTCCTATCCAAAGTAATACCATACAATATCATTACGTCATTACTTGTAAAAAACGATGCTAGCTTTTTGGGACTGGGGATTGTTAATTGAAAATTTGTGAGGTGGATATGGCCTATCCACGCTCAAGGGAATTATTTCTGGCTGCAAGTAGTAATACCTGTGCCTCATCTTTGGACATGAATCCAATTTTTGCCAGTTGCTCTAGCATAGACGAGTACGACACCATGTAATGATTAGGATGTTTTGCAATATATCGAGTATGTTTACATTGTATTACTCGATATTCTCAGAAATAATTCATAGGTCTAAATAATTTCCATTCCCCCATCAGAAAAATTTGCAATATCTTCAATTGACTTTACTCCAGACTAAAGCAACTATTGGGCAGATAGTATTTAACCATATCTAGGGAACAAACTCGGTAAAGCGGACGATGAAAATCATATCCGCTAAAAAATGTCCAGT
>VMDM01000015.1 GCA_008080815.1 Candidatus Nitrosopumilus sp. | reverse complement strand
GGTTCATCTAATCCTACAGCCTGATAAATTGACGAATATTGTGGATAATTGGTATCAAACCATTCTTTGTAATTTTCTTCATTGTTGTATCTGTCTACATAACTCTGTGGATCTTTTGTTGTATCTACAAATGAAGCAGGAATTTTGAGAGGTTCATCTAATCCTACAGCCTGATAAATTGACGAATATTGTGGATAATTGGTATCAAACCATTCTTTGTAATTTTCTTCATTGTTGTATCTGTCTACATAACTCTGTGGATCTTTTGTTGTATCTACAAATGAAGCAGGAATTTTGAGAGGTTCATCACTCTCATTAGAAACAATATCTTCTGAATTATTTATCTCATTTTGATTTAGATTGATTTCTTTTTCTTCTATTATTGGTTCATCATAGGCTTTTTTCACAGTGACTGTTACAGTTTCTTTATCTTGTTTATCTCCATCAGTAGCTATAACATCAAAAACATACTTTACATCATCATAACTACCAAAAGATTTTGGTACAACCCAAACAAATTTTCCTGTTTCAGAATCAATACTTGCACCTACTGGTTGGTTTTTTAAACTGAAAACTACATTTGAAAACGAAGAATCTGATACACTAGCAGTAAATACTACTGTTTTTTCAACTTCAGTTGTAACATCTTGAATCGAATTTAATTCTAAAACCGTTTCCTGTTTTAATAAAACACGATTTCCATCAAAAAGAACATCTATTGAAGTTGCATTTTCAATTTTGTACACAAATGCATGAATTTGATATGTACCTACTTCATGAAAAGCATTCTTTACTGGTTGCGGAATTGATTCAAAAATTCCTGCATCGTCTGAAAAACCTCCTAGTAATGTAGATTTTCCACTAGGATCCTTGACAATAATATTGACCAACTTTTTTCCTTCACTTTCAATCCCTGAAAAAACTATTTTTTCATCAACCGTGAAAAAATCTTTCTTCATTTCAAGTTCTGTTACTTCGGCAAAAGCTGGAGTCAAAATAGTTGAAAATAAAATAATTCCAACTATGATTTTTAACATAATTTGTTTAAACATTATTTCTTTTTAAAAAAAACGTAAATTTTCTTAATTTAACTACGTAAGAATTCTTCACAATTCATAAATCTAGAAGGAATTTCATAAAAACACCGTTTTCTTGTTTAATTTCCATCTCATAAAAGGTAGGAGCTTTAATTTCCACCTTGAAATTATGCTTCTTAAAATCAAGTTTCTCACCATATGCAATTGCCTCTATTAGATATTCTTCTTCTTTTTGAATTTCAAACTCTATTCTACTAATTGCCATTCCTTCAGTAATCAAAACAAATGGAATTTCTTCTAACCAACTAAATAGTAAATAGTACAAATCTTTTCCTCTTGCAGAAAATTTCAATGAATCTTTTTCTTCTACTTTGTCTTGATCAATTGTTAAATTAATTACTGCATCAGCTGTAACTTTGAATGCTTCCTTCAAATCTTTTGCATTTACTTCAATTATGGCATCAGTTGAGTGTTCCAAGAACTTGTAACTCATTAAAGAACATAAATTAATAATCAATAATTAGATTTTGATATTTTTTCAAGTAAAGTAATTTAATCACTCTAAAACTTTGAAATTAATGGAGCCTTTTGATTCTTTAATTTTATGGTTATCTGATTTTCTTGGTTCTCATCTTTATGAAGGAATTTTTTTGGCAGCATTACTTGAAACAATTATACCTCCAATTCCTACTTTGGCAGTTTTTCCAACTGCAGGATTTATTGCATCACAGCAAGGGATTTCTATATTGGGAATTATTCCAATGATTATTCTTGGTGCTACTGGTGCAACAATTGGAACATCATCAATCTATTTTATTGCATTAAAACTTGGAAGACTTGCATTACTAAGATATCTGAAATATTTTAAAATCTCTGAAAAAAAATTGGAACGTGTTGAAATTTGGTTTGAAAAATATGGTGATAAAGCAGTTTTTCTAGGCCGAATTATACCAGTCATGCGAGAAATGATTTCAGTTCCTGCAGGTTTACTGAAGATGAAAATTCCAAAATTTATTTTATACACTTTTGCAGGTTCATGTATTTGGTCTGCAATTACAATTTTTGCAGGATATTATTTTGGAGAGGCAATAGGTTTGGCTACAGAAAATATTCCTTGATTCTAAACATCTTTGATTAGTGTTTTAATGGTTTTAATACTGTCTGCATTCAATTCAATCTCTTTGTGTTCTTCAAGTACATGTTCTGTAACAATACTCATTAATTCTTCTTCTGTATCTGCAGTTGCACTCCAACCGCATTCTTTTCCAGCATCTTTACAACTAATGGATTTTGTCATATTTTCAAAAAATCTTTGATATATTTATTGATTGTATTAAAGGAAAAATCTAAATCACTACATGTTCAAAATTTAATTATGGAATTACCTAGAGGCATGAAAGATTTTGAATCTAATGAAAATTTTCTAATTGAACATATTCGTTCTCATTTCAAAAAATTATCTCTTGTTTATGGGTTTAATTTTATGGATCCATCTCCTTTAGAATCTCTCTCTACACTAGAAACAAAATCCGGTCCAGCAATACGGGATGAGATATACTTTTTTCAAGATAAGGGAAATAGAGAAGTAGCATTACGTTTTGATTTTACTATGGGATTGACGAGATATGTTACATCCCAGAAATCGATGAAATTACCTGCAAAACTTTCTGCATTTGGTGGAGTTTTTAGATATGATGAACCACAAAAAGGAAGATATCGATATTTCCATCAATGGGACATTGAAACTTATGGTAAACCCTCACTGGAATCTGAAGCTGAAATTATTGAATTTACTTCAAGATTATTTGATTCCCTTTTACTACAAAATATCATAATAGACATCAATCATAGAAATTTGGTCGAACAATATATCAAAAAAATTTTTAATTCAAATGATGAAAAGTTATTAGGAGATATTTTAAGAGCAATTGACAAAATCTCTAAAAAATCTAGAGAAGATATTCTTAATGAATTCAAAGATACTTATGAAATTTCAAAATTAGAAAAAATTTTAGATTTTTCTCAAATTAAAGGAAGTATTGCTGAAGTGGAAAAAGTTTTTGATGTATCACAATTAGAATCATGGGATTTTCTCAAATCTCTATTTCATTCTTTACAAAACAGAGGTGTTTCAAATATTCGAATTAATTTTGGTATTGTCCGTGGTTTGGATTATTATTCTGGAACCGTTTTTGAGGTATTTGATAAAAATTCATCACTAGGAGCACTTGCTGGAGGTGGAAGATATGATACATTAACAAAAGCATTTGGTAGAGATGATCTTGGTGCAACGGGAGTTGCAGGAGGTATTGAAAGAATTATTTTAACAATGGAGGAGCAAAAAATTATTCCTCAAATATCTAGAAATAAAATTTCAGTTGTTTATGTTAATCAAGAAATGCAAAATGTTGCAAATTCAATTACATCTCTTTTGAGATTAAATAAAATTGAAACTGAAATTGATATTTCTGGAAGAAATATGAAAAAACAAATGGAAAATGCATCTACTTCAAAATTGGTAATTATTGTAGGTCCTCAAGAATTAGAAAATGGAAATGTGACTTTACGTGATATGGTAAACGGTTCAGAACATACTATCTCTATAGAGGAACTGACAGAAGAACCTAGAAAAATTCTTAATTTAGAAATGCTCTAGTCAGCATCATTATTTCAGGACCGGTTGTTAGTGAGCCTACTACAATACAATTATTGTTTGCTAGAATTCCAGATGATACGTATGGAATTCCATTATTTATTGAACTTGGTTCAACTTTCACTCCTAGTAAATTTGCAAAAACTTTGATATCTTCTTCATCCGCCTCGGGATGAATTGCTGCACCTGAATTATTTGCAGTCATTACCACACCAGTTTGATTAAAACCTGCAATCTTTCTTTGAATTACTTCAACACCTAAAACATCTGAAATCGTATTACAATCATCTTTGGAGAGCCATGGTGAAACAACTGCTCCTTTATCATTTGCACAAATTACATTTCCTAAAGCTGTAAATTTAGAATCTAAAACTCCAATCTCCAAATCTGTTTCATTTTTTAGAAAATCAAATTCATTTTCATATGCTGTTTTTGGTAAAAGAATTCCTTTGTTGTTCATTACAAGTAATGAACCGAGTAATCTCGTATTTGCAACAGATGTAAAGATGGTTTCTACTTCAAGCATTTGGGATAGCTTTTCTGCTTTAGTTTTTGCAAACCCCATTGGAAGTAAAATGTACTTGTCATTTACATTTACGTAAACTCCGATATTTGGACCTCTGTAAATATCAAATTTGATTATGTCCATACCTGCAAAAATATTATCAGATCGTTATGAACGTACGCAATTTTTTAAAATCTAGTCACAAAAATTTTGTTTAGCTTTAAATATCAACTATATTCTGATTTTGATATGCCAATTGCAGAAAATTTTCCTGAAGGATATAATCCAGTTGGAAAAATCTCCGATTCTGAAGGACATTTTCATATTATGTGGGGTCCTGGAAAAACAAAAAATGTTGATGGTTCTCCTGCAGAAGTATTTTCTGATTCAGATGTTGTAGCAGCTTATACTGCTAGAAAAGAAGAGCATGTTCCTTTAGGCGTTAGTGGAACTATGGTCGCAGTTGATTGGGATTCATGTGTTGCTGATGGTGCATGTATTGAAGCATGTCCTGTTCAAGTTTTCCAATGGTATAGAACTGAGAAAGATATTCCAGCAAAAGATGTTGTTGGTCAAACATTTGAGGGAACAGGAAGTACTGTAAAAGATGAAAGAAAAGATCTTACTGACAAAGCTGATCCTATCAGAGAACATGATTGTATCTGGTGTATGGCATGTGTTTCTGTTTGTCCTCCACAAGCAATCAAGGTCGATCAAGCAAATGTTGAAAAACATGATGCCGCCTCAAAATCACTTTAGGTTCATATTTTCACAAAAGCCCATTTTAGTCCCAACTAATTTTATCTAGCTTTAAATAAGATTTGAAAACATCTTGATTCATGCCAATAGATGCAAAATTTGTTGAAAATCTAGAAGTCGTTGGAAAAACAAGCCATGCTGATGGTGAAAACAAACACTTCATTTGGGGAAAAGGCAGAACCGATGGTAATGCATTTTCAAATGATGAAGTAAAAGCAGCATATGAGGCTCATGGTGAAGAAATGGTTCCATTAGGAATTCACGGTACTACTGTCGCAGTTGACTGGGATGATTGTACTGCACAAGGTTCATGCATGAGTGTTTGTCCTGTACAAACTTTCCAATGGTATAGAACTGAGCAAGATATTGCCGCAAAAGATGTCTTAAATGCAACTTTTGAAGGTACTGGTGCTACAGAACAAGATGATCGTCTAGATTATTCAGATAAATCAATGCCAATTAGAGAGCACGATTGTACACAATGTATGGCTTGCCAAGAAGCATGTCCAGAAAAAGCAATCTTGATTGAACCATCTTTCCTAGAATACCATGAGAAAGCTGATGGTACATTTGTAAA
The DNA here is from genome assembly GCA_008080815.1 of Candidatus Nitrosopumilus sp. Lineage (GTDB taxonomy): Archaea > Thermoproteota > Nitrososphaeria > Nitrososphaerales > Nitrosopumilaceae > Nitrosopumilus > Nitrosopumilus brisbanensis. Next base: position 18,654 of record VMDM01000015.1, on the reverse strand, counting down.
GATGGAAGGTAGCTCTAAAAATCCACACGCACACGATTAAAGAAATCTTTTCTTTTTTCCTTATTTTTGATCATCCTCAACAAATTTTAATCACTAATTTTCTTGTCTAATTGCAGAGGTCGCCTAGCCTGGTAGGGCGCGGGCCTTGAGAGCCTGTGTGAGCAATCACGCGGGGGTTCAAATCCCTCTCTCTGCGTTTTATTTTGATAATTTTGAAAGTTCTGCTAACATTGCAGATAATTGAATTTCTGAATTTGAACCAACTAAAATTCTATAATCATATTTTGCAATTATTTCTAAAATTTCTGACATCTTTTCATTTTTTGATTTAAAGACTGCTGCATTAAGATATTTCAAAAAATCTGATTCAGACATTCCGTAGACTTTGATTAACTCAATCATTTTTTCTCTAGCGTCTATTATCTTTCCACCTAGTGCAATTTTGAGAACTTCATCAACATCTGTAGTTTTTGTTAATCCTGCAGATTTGATTACATTTTCCTCATTAATGGGGCCTAAACTGGCAACTGCCTGTAGTAAATTGATGGCATGTCTCAAATCTCCTTCTGAATAATCATAAATGGCTTTTAGTCCTTTTTTATCTGCCTTTATTTTCTCTTTTTTAGAAATCATCTCTAATCTTGAAATGACATCTTCTTCCCCAACTGATGTGAATTTGAATGTAGCACATCTGCTTTGGATTGGATCTATTATTTTTGAGATATTATTTGCAATTAGAATAAAACGGCAAATTTTTGCTGTATCTTCAATTATTCTCCTTAATGCTGTTTGGGCATCTGAAGTCATTTCATCAGCTTCATCTAAAATAATGATTTTAAAAGGAACATCAGCCATACCAGCAAATCTAGAAAATTTCTTTACTTTCTCTCTCACCATTCCAATACCTCTCTCATCAGATGCATTCAATTCCAAAGTGTAATCTTTAGCATAATCTCCTAGAATCTGTTTAGTGATACATAATGCAGTAGTTGTTTTTCCTACGCCTGCAGAACCTGTAAACATGAGATGAGGCATTTCAGTTGGATCTTTGATCATTGCCTCCAAACTACCAATAATTTCACTTTGATTTACAATATCTGATAATTTTGTGGGTCTGTATTTTTCCACCCACATTCCAGTGGAACTCATCTAGATTACTACCTGAATCTCTCTAATAAATCCGAATTGGTAATGGTATTATCCTCAAATTTAAAATGCAATTGAGGCTAAATGAATGCGATCAAGCTGAAACTAATTAGGATCAATTGATCTAACTAAATTGTTAACAGAAATGATCGATCCCATACTTCAGCATCCTAACCAAACAAAGTGATCTCTATGGAAATTGAAAATATTGAAAAAATTCATGCGACTGGATACCAATTGAAAGATGCCAAATTTACTGTTGATACGGATTTCAAATTTAATGTGGCTGGAGTTAAAGTTGAAGGAAAACAAGGAGAAGTAAATAATTTACCTCAATGGATAGGAAAAATTTTGGCTGATAATAATTTAGGCTCTCTTGACTCTCCTGATATGATTACTGAACTCAAACAGGCATTATCCAAAGAAAAAATGGTTGGCGAATACCAACTATCAACTTTAGACTCTTTATTTTACATAAAATTGAAAGAATCCATGAAATCTCTTAATCGTGATGATTTTGATAGAGTTGAAAGTATGATGCTTGAATTATTTAGAATGAGAAGAGGTAAAATTGTCAAAATTGCTGATTCAATAAAACTCAATTCAGATATTTACAATAAATTAACTGTTGAAGAAAGTATTTTCTACAAAACAATCTATGAAAATAGTAAAGAATTTGAGAAACAGATCTTGGGTGATAAAAAATGAGCAGTTCCCAAAAAAGTACTTTTACAGATTCTGCATTATCTGATAAAGTAAAAGATTTTCTAAATAGATTCAAGGATAAGAATGGTCATTACAAGTATGTAGAAGAAATCGACGAGATGATGCCCAAAAATTCAAAGCACATCATTGTTGATTATAATGATCTGATTATTGAACCAGAGATAATCTCAATTTTCAATGAAAATCCAGACAGAATTTTTGATGCATTTTCAAGAGCAATCAAAGAAGCACTCCAAACCAGATTTCATGATTATGCTGAAAAAATTAAAGATGAAGTCCGAGTTAGATTAGTAAATTTTCCACTTGAACGTAGTCTCAGACAAATTAATGCTGAAACTATAGGTACTATAACAAGTGTTTCAGGAATGGTTGTTAGAGCTTCAGAAGTAAAACCTCTTGCAAAAGAACTAGTTTTCATTTGTCCAGATCAACATCAAACAAAAATTGTTCAACTAAAAGGAATGGATGTAAAAATTCCTGTGATTTGTGATAATCCCAATTGTAAACAAAAAGAATTTGAATTAAAACCTGAGGCAAGCAAATTCATTGATTTTCAAATTTTAAGACTACAAGAATTACCTGAAGACCTTCCTCCAGGCCAGTTACCGCACTATATTGATGTCACCATCAAACAAGATTTGGTAGATAATGCCAGACCTGGAGACCGAATTATCCTAACAGGTGTTGTAAGAGTTGAACAGGAATCTGTATCGGGAATTCAAAGAGGTCATAGTGGATTATATCGCTTAAGAATTGAAGGCAACAACATAGAGTTTCTTGGTGGGCGAGGAAATAAAACATCCAGAAAAATTGAAAGAGAAGAAATTTCTCCTGAAGAAGAAAAAATGATCAAAGCTCTTGCACAAAGTCCTGATGTGTATGAAAGATTGATTGATTCTTTTGCGCCACATATTCAGGGACAATCATTAATCAAAGAAGCAATTCTATTACTCATCGTAGGTTCTAATCAACGCTCAATGGGAGATGGTAGTAAGATTAGAGGTGATATCAATGTATTTTTAGTTGGAGATCCTGGTACTGCAAAAAGTGAGATGTTGAAATTCTGTGCTAGAATTGCTCCAAGAGGTTTATACACTTCAGGTAGAGGTTCAACGGCTGCTGGTTTGACTGCGGCAGTTGTCCGAGACAAAACAGGAATCATGATGTTAGAAGCAGGTGCAGTTGTTTTAGGTGATCAGGGTTTAGTAAGCATAGATGAATTTGATAAAATGAAACCAGAAGACAGAAGTGCTCTTCATGAAGTAATGGAACAACAATCTGCAAGTATTGCTAAAGGAGGAATTGTAGCTACACTGAATGCTCGAACATCCATACTTGCTGCAGCAAACCCTGTTTATGGAAAATATGATCCATTCAAGAATATTACAGAAAACATCAACATTCCAATTCCTCTATTAACAAGATTTGATTTGATTTTTGTAGTAAGAGATATTCCTGCTAGAGAAAGAGATGAACAGATTGCTAGACACATTATTGAACTTCATACTCCTCAAGGTACTGACAAAAAATCAGTAATTGATGTTGATCTATTAACAAAATATCTTGCATACTCCAAAAGAGGTTCACCTGATTTAACAAAAGAGGCTGAACAAAAAATCTTGGATTATTACTTACAAATGAGAAATGTAGAGTCTGAAGAAATGATTACTGTAACTCCCAGACAATTAGGAGGAATCATTCGTCTGTCTACTGCAAGAGCAAGATTGTTGATGAAAGATAGGGTTGAAGAGGAAGATGCAGAACGAGCTATTTTCTTAATTCAAAGTATGCTTCAGGATGCTGGAGTTGATGTAAACACCGGTCAAGTAGATCTAGGTGTTTTACAGGGAAGACCACGTAGTGAAGTTTCAAAAATGCAATTATTTATGGACATTCTCAAAGGCTTGGAAGGTGATCATAAAACTCCTGTGGATGAAAAAACTTTTGTTAAAGAATTGGAGAAAAGTGAAAAATTCACTGAAGAAGAAGCACGAAACTATATTCGAAGAATGCTTAGAGAAGCATCTATTTATGAATCAAAACCCGGTCATTATAACCGAGTATGATTGTAGAGAAAATAGATTTACCTGATTTTGCAATAGAATTTTTAAAATCTCAGGGTTTCAAGAAATTAAATCCTCCTCAATCTGATAGTATCAAAGCCGGACTCTTAAATGGAGAAAATATTCTAGTTTCTGCACCAACTGCTAGTGGAAAAACACTCATTGCAATGATTGCAATGTTAAATTATCTTTCTAAAAATAGTGGTAAGATAATTTATTTGAGTCCACTAAGAGCTTTAGCTGCTGAAAAATTTCTAGAATTCAAAAATTTTGAAAAAATACCTTTTGGAAGAAAGATCAAAGTTTCTGTTTCAACAGGTGATTTCGAAGTAGTTGATAAAAATTTAGAAAAAAGTGATGTACTAATTTTGACAAATGAAAAAATGGATTCAATTATCAGACACAATGCAGATTGGTTAGATGACATAGGTCTAGTGATATCTGATGAAGTTCACTTAATTGGAGATGAGAGTAGGGGTCCAACTCTTGAAATGATTCTCACTCATCTCAAATTATTGGATTCCTGTCCCCAAATAGTTGGATTAAGTGCAACTATAACAAATTCTAAAGAAATTGCAGATTGGCTTAATTCAAAACTAGTTAAAAACGACTGGAGACCAGTTCCTCTCACTGAAGGTGTTTCTGAAGATGGTCATGTATACATGAACAATGGTAAAAATTTTGATTTTGAGCAGAGTTTGATGGGAACTCCTATCGATTTAGGTTTACAATCTGTAAAAAATGGTGGTCAATCTTTAATTTTTGCTGAAACTCGAACCCGTTCCAAATCTTTAGCTGTTAAAGCCTCTGATGCAATTTCAAAAACTCTAAAGAAAAATGAATTAACAAATTTAAAAAAAATTTCTGAAAAAATTTTATCTGAAAATGAACATACTGAGTTGATTCTTACACTCTCAACTATTATCAAAAAGGGTGTTGCTTTTCATCATGCTGGTTTAAATCAAAAATGCAGAGAAATAATTGAAAGTGAATTTAGAATGGGTAATATCAAACTTTTATCTTCTACACCAACACTTGCAGCAGGAGTAAATTTACCAGCAAGAAGAGTCGTAATTTCAAACATCAATCGTTACAATGCAAAAGCTGGTGCAAATTTACCAATCAGTATATTGGAATACAAGCAGCTTTGTGGTAGAGCAGGAAGACCACAGTATGATGATTTTGGTGAATCAATCATTGTAGGAAACGGAAATACTGATGATATTTTTGAAAGATATGTGGACGGAGAACCAGAACCAATTAAATCAAAAATTACTGAAGATAAATCTCTTCGAACAAATATTCTTGCAGTTGTTGTAACACATCCTGGAATAAAAAAAGAAGAAATTTTTGATTTCTTTTTGCAAACTTTGGGAGGTTTACAATCAAGAAAACCAAATCTTAAATTTGCAATTGATGTTTCTTTACGATTTTTGTCAAATTATGAACTAATTATCAAAAAAGGAGAACGATTTGCAGCTACTGATTTTGGAAAACAAATTTCATTATTGTATATTGATCCACTAACTGGAACCTATTTTCGAGATTCCATAAAAAAAATATCTTCTAAAAAACAACATACTCTTGGTTTATTGCATTTAATTTCTAATTGTGATGAATTTTTTCCAAAATTCTCTTTGCGGCAAAAGGATTATGCTGAAGCAAGTGTATTAATTGAAAATAATTCTGAACAATTAATCGAACCAATTTCTGAATATGATTTTTCTAGAAGTTTATTGGCAATTAATGCATGGATTAATGAGCATACAGAAATCAATCTCTCTGAAAAACTAGGAATAGAATCAGGAGATATGCATAGAATGGCTGAAACGGCCAATTGGCTCTGCTACTGTTTAAGAGAAATATCAAAAAATGCTGAAAGAGCAGATCTACTTGAAGAAATTTCCAATCTTAGGCAGCGGATTGTGTATGGAATTAAAGAAGAATTACTGGATTTGGTAAAAATAAAAGGAATTGGACGTGTTAGAGCAAGAAAACTGTTCAAACATGGGATTGAAAATTTGGATGATTTGAGGAAAATTCCAGTAAATAAATTGGCAGAAATTGATAAAATTGGAATAATTATTGCAGATAACATAAAAACTGAATTAAAAAAGGTGAGATATTGATAGAATTTTTAATTCCTGGCGTTGTGGTTTCGGCAATTTCTTTCTTTATTGTAATTTTTCTTACTCCACCCCTGATCAAATTTCTTGAAAAAAGAAAAATGTCAGTTCCTGACATGAACAAAAAAGAACATCCAATGGTTGTTCGTCCTGGTGGTCTATCAATTATCTGTGGAATCATTGGTTCTGAATTAATTTTGTATCTCTTTTTTCAAATGAATGAAATTATTGCACTAATAATTACAACAACTGGTGCATTTGTTATTGGGTATATTGATGATAGAAAAGTTATGCGCGGTTGGTTTAAACCAGTTATGCTTGCAGTAGCAGCTATTCCAATACTAGTTTTTGGTACATATGATTCTAATTTGACCTTTCCACTATTTGGTGATGTACAAATTCCTGCACTCTATATTGGTTTGATCTTTTTGATAATTCCTATTACTGGAAATACAATCAATTCAATCGATGTTCTTAATGGAGTAGCTAGTGGTTTTGTAACTATCTCCAGTTTCTCTCTAACTATTTGTCTTTTAATTATTCAAAATTATGAGGTAGCAATTATTAGTTTACCATTAGGTTTTGTATCTCTTGCATTTTATAAATTCCACAAAGTTCCAAGTAGAATTTTTCCTGGAGATTCTGGAGCACTAACCCTTGGAGCAATGTATGGTTCAATTGCAATTATTGGTGGTGTGGAAATTATCGCAGCAATAGCATTACTCCCTGCAGTAATCAACTCATTTTTGTTCTTATCAAGTGTAAAACGTATTGTAGAGCATAGAGAAATTAAAGGAAAGCCTGTTGAACATACTGAAGATTTTAAACTAAAAGCAACAAATGATTCTAAAGCTCCAATTACTTTGGTTCGAATTATCTTAGCTGGTGGTCCACTATCTGAAAAAGCTGTTGGGTATGCCATTTTTAAATTGGCAATATTTTCAGCAATTTTAGCCATAATTACATCATTTATGATGGGAGTGAAAATTTGAAATCAAATCTATATGGATTTTTGTTTGGAATGTGGTTATTGATTATCCTTGGCGGTGGAATTTTGGTAGTAATAATTGGACCGATAAATATTTCTGGGTTTGGCGATTTTGATTTGATAATTAATTCTGGTATTAAAGCAATAATTGCTGTTACTTTAGTAATAATTTGGATTTTGATTTTATCTAAATTAAAGAATTGGATTTTTAGAAAAGAAATAAAATCTTAATTTTCTTTCCAATGTTTTTGTTTTTTGTCGTATTCTTCTCTACTAAATCTAATTGTTGCTGGAGAGCCCATAACTACAACATTTTCTGGAACATCTCTTGTAACAACAGAACCCATTCCTACAACACTATTGTTCTTAATAGTAATACCTGCTTTTAGCATTGCACCAGCTCCAATTATCACATTATCACCAATTGTCACTCCGATCATTTTATCACACATTGGAAAAGGATCATTTGTAAAAATACATCCTGGACCAATGAAAGAATTATTTCCTATTTTTGTAAGTGGTGGGATGTATGTTTGACCTTCAATTTTTGTGTCATTACCAATTTTCACATTGTAATCAATATGAGCTAGAGAACCAATCTTTACATTATTTCCAATTTCAACATTATCTCCAATGTATGAAAAATGCCAAATCTTTACATTTTCACCAATTTTGGTTTTTTCGGAAATAAAATTCTGAACCATTTTCTATAGATGCCATGGGTTTGTTTTAGTAATTATGTTTTCAGGGATTTTATCCTTGTATTTTTTTAGAAAATCTATTTCATGTTTTTTATCTCTTAATTCATCTGGCAACATGATGGGAATTTCTTCCATTATGGGATAGAATCTATTACATTTTGAGCACAAAATTATCCCTTCTGATACGACTTGTTCTTTTTCATTAATTGGAATCAAATCCAATGGATGATGTTTGTCTATTGGACATGCCAAAATACTCATTAACGATTTATTCATTTTAGATCCAGATAAATTGGAATTCCTTTTTTACTAGATAAAAGTGCAGCTTCTGCAATTTTTGTTACATTAACAGATTGTTCTGCAGTTACAATGTGTTTAGATTTACCTTCTATAGCACCAATAAAACTTTCAATTTCATTTAACAATGGTTCTTTTTTCTCATTATGAATTATTTCTGAATTATCTTGATTTTCAATTATAATTTCTTGTGAAATAAAATCTGAAGAAATGATTGCCTCAGTACACACTGCATTAAATTTTCTTAATTTTTTTGGAGTAATCCAATTTGATGTGATTATTGCAATTTTATTATTACTGTATCCCAACATAATACTTGTAAAATCTTCATGTTCATGTTTTATTTGTCCAGCTCTCGCAAAAATTACATTGGGCATTTCATCAAATAGCCAATTGGCTGTATCGATATCATGAACTGATGTATCATAAATAATTCCAACATCTTTGATATGAAGTGGCATTCTATTCTCTCTATGAAATTCTAACATGACTAGTTCTCCATATTTTTTTTCTTTAACTATTTTTTTCACACTTTCAACTGCCGGATTAAATCTCTCAATATATCCACAAGTCAGAATTACTTTATTTTTTATTGCAATTTCAATTAGTTTTTCACCTTCTTCAGATTTGTAAGTCATTGGTTTTTCTACAAAAACATGTTTTTTTGCTTGTAATAATTTAGAGACAATCTCAAAATGAGTTGATGTAGGTGTAACAACAAATGCAGCATCAAAAATTTCTCTTTCTAGTAATTCATCAACTGTGGAGTAATTCTTAACTGAAAATTTTTCACTAAACTCTTTTCCTTTCTCATGATCACTCTCACATATTGCTGTAAGAATTCCCTTTGATGATAAAATTCTCGCATGATTTTTACCCCATCCACCAATTCCAATTTGAACAATTTTCATTTAATTTACACCAGTTAACCAATGCTCATAATCTTCATTTTGTTTCATCACAATATCTGTGAATTCAGACATTATCTTTTTTGTAATATTCCCAACTTTACCATTCCCTACAATTTTTTTATTTATTCTAGTAACAGGTGTAATTTCTGCTGCTGTACCTGTAAGAAAAATTTCTTCTGCTAGTAATAATTCGCTTTGAGAAATTGTTCTTTGAGATACTTCTAAATCCAAATCCTTTCCTAATTTTATTATCGAATCCTGAGTTATTCCTTCTAAAGCTGATGATGATTGTGAAGGAGTAATCAATTTGCCATCACGAACAAGAAATATGTTCTCACCTGGTGCTTCGCTAACGTTTCCTTTTTGATCTAGTAAAATTGCTTCATCAAATCCATTTTGTTTTGCTTCTTGAGTTGCAATAATTGAATTAAGATAGTTTCCACCCATCTTTGCTTGTGTAGGTGTTGAATTGTCAGAAAATTTCCTCCATGACACAATCCCTGCAGAAATTCCATTTTTATCAAATAAATCTCCAAATGGGAAAGTGAATATTGCCATATGGGTTGGTGCCTTTTCAGTAACATGCAAATTGATACCATAATTTCCAACAAAATAAAATGGTCTGATATAACATGATTTTTTTAAATTATTTTTTTTACAAATTCCAATAATTGCATCAGTAATTTGTTTATCTGTAAATTTTAAAGAGATATTGTAGAATTGACCTGATTTTCTAAATCTCTTTACATGATCATCCAATCTAAAAATATTCAATTCTTTTTTGTTCCAATACCCACGTATTCCTTCGAAAATTGATGTTCCATAATGAATTGCATGTGTAGTAATTGGAATTGTTGCTTTTTCTGTTTGTATGTATTTTCCATCAAACCAAACATATTTTGATAAAGGTAAAGTCATGATTTTTTCCAAATAATTATCTATTAAATTCTATTTATTTTGACCATCCTTCTTTAGGAAATTTCATTCCTGCTACTCTTGTTGTCAAATCTTCTGAATTTGCAAATTTTTCAACAATTTCCCAATTGTCATCAATGATTTTAGCTACTTGTGTTGGAACGTCATCTTTCCAATTTGAATTGGATGTCTTGACTGAATCATATAGTTTTTCTTTAACCGATGATGCGGATAAAATTTTTCTTTCTCCAATTTTTGGTTTTAATCTATATAATTTTAGCATGTACCCTTCAGCTTTGTCTCCGGTATATGAAAAATATTCATCATTTACATCCTTTAGAATTTGTTTTCGTAGTTGCCATGATTTTGGTGATAGAAGTGGTGGCATGTATTTTTTAAATGGAGCGTAAAAACAGTACCCATCTGAAATTTTAATTTTTTTATCAAAAATTGATTCAAGCATTTTTTTTCTTAATTCAAAATTAAATGGAAAACTTTTACTATTGATTTCTCTTTGACCATCTCTAAAAATTACTGGTAGCACCATTACTTTATCTGCATCATTTATCAATTCTTCAATAATTTGCGTATGTGCAGTTGTAACTGGATTCAAATGGGCTAGATATAATGCTGTTACCAATAAAATTCGTTAAGAATTCTCATATTTCAATGATTTATTTTTTTATCCGTATGATTCGTATTTTACTTCAAAACTACCATCTTCGCGTTTGTCATGTTCAGTAACAAAACCTTTTGGGTTTAGAAAATCCATCACACCATCTATTGTTCCTTGCCATCCACAAACATAGAAAATTGTATTTTCTTTAGTGATTTTGTCACCAATCAATTCTTCTAATGGTGATATGCCATTTGCTCTTGGTCTGAGAAATGTTTCAACTCTTCCTACTTGACCTCCCCATGATCTGTTGAACCATTCTTGTGGACGACTAATGGCTGCTCTATATTTGAAATTCCATTCCTCTTTTCCTCGCTCAATACTATCATTTTCTAGATCAGTTAGAAGTTGCTTGTAACTTAATTCATCAACATAGCTGGCACCATGTAAGACTACAATTTCTCTTTTATCTTGGGTTTCATGAAGATGTTGTGCATAGCTAACAAATGGTGCCAATCCAGTTCCTCCACCAATACATACAATTCTTCTATTGTCTTTTTCACCATTTGGAAATTTTTCGCTAATCAATAATGCCAAACCCGTTGGTTTAAGCCATAAAATTTCATCACCTTCCTTCAAATTGAAAATCTGTGTTGTTAATCTGCCTGGTAATGGTTTTCTTACCCATCTTATTACAAGTTCAATATATTCACGATTTTCAGGATTTGATGCAATTGAATATGCTCTTCTGACAATTTTTCCTCCTTCTTCTGGATTTGGTAAGCCAAGTGTAATGAATTGTCCAGCTTTGTATTCAGGAACTGGTCCATCTTTTGGAACTAATCTGATTATTACAAGATCTTCTTTGAGTAATTGAACATAAGTCACTGTAGCTTTATTGTCAACAACCAAGACACAACGTAATATCAAATAATGTTTAAAAATATTGTGTTAAATCTTTAGTTCTTTCAAATCGTTAAACGTTAATACTCAATTAAAAGATGAAAATTGTTTCAGATTTCTGAAATTGGGCCGGTCGTCTAGCCTGGTAGGATAGGTGCATGGCATGCATCGGATCAAGGGTTCAAATCCCTTCCGGTCCACCAGCTTTTTCTACTTTAAGAATCATTTTTTTAATCATTGGATTTTTTTCATCAAAAATTTGTTTTTTGATGTTTCCTGATATTGGAATTTGAAAATCGATAATTCCCTGTAATGCACTAATCTTTACTTCATCATCTACATCATTAATTTTTTCAAGAAAAATATTTTTAGTTTCTGTAGCTTTAAGAAACCTTAAAGCTCCTAAAACTGCAGAGCGAACTCTAGCACTTGGATCATTAGATAATTTTGAAATTTCATTAATTGATTTTTTTTCGTTTCTATTTGCAAGAACTAAACAAGTAAAAGCTCTTACATTCTTACTTTGAGAAATTAAATTACCAAGTAAATTTTCCAAAATATTATTTTTATTCAAAATTAATGTACAAAATGCTTCACCCCTTACATGTATACTATCATCATCTAACCTTGAAATAATTTTTTGTAAAATAATGTCTTCAGAAATATCGTTTAATTTTTGGAGGGTTTCAATCTTTTCTGTTTCTGTTCCATTTTCCAAAATTTTAATAATTTTATCCACGTTCATAAAAAAATCAATTTATGTCATAATTAAATGAAATTTTGAGATTTCTATAATGTAGGAGTGAAAAATGCTTTTAGCTTTAAATTATCCTGAAGACAATTTTTTCCATGTCAACCGAAGCAAGAGACACAATATTCATTGGTAAAAAACCATTAATGGCATATGTCACATCGACATTAATCCAATTGGCCAATATACCATCCGTCAACATCAAAGCTAGAGGACTCAGCATTGGACGTGCTGTAGACGTAGCTCAAATAATTGCACGAAAAACTGAAAATGCAGGTTACTCTATCGGAGAAATTAGAATTGGCTCAGAATCATTAGAGTCACAAGACGGTAGAACAAGAAATGTTTCAACAATTGAAATTGAAGTAAAGAGAAATCAGGCATAACTGACTTTACTTGTAATTTTTTATTTTATCTTTTATTGTTTTGAATATTTTTTTTCCATTTTTCTAAATTTTTTCAACTCTACTAATTCGTTAAATTGATCAAAATTTACAACACTATTTTTTAATTTTTTAGTGGTACCAGATTTTTTTAATTCGCTTAGTATGTTCATTGTTGCAAATGTGTTTGCAAATAATACCGATAAAGGATATAAAATAATTTTGAAACCTATTTTGTAAAGTTCATTTGCAGAATTAATTGGTGTTGCCCCTCCTTCAATCATATTTGCTACTAATGGAGCTTTGATATTTTTTCCAATTACTTTCATCTCTTCAAAACTTTTTGGTGCTTCAATGAAAATCGCATCTGCTCCTGTTTTTTTATTTTGTAATCCTCTTTCAATTGCAGCTTCTAGACCTTCAGTTGCTCTGGCATCTGTTCTAGCGACAATAAAGAAATTTTTATTTTCTCTGGCATCAATTGCAGCACCCAATTTTTCAGTATATTCCTCTTGAGAAATTACTTCTTTTCCTTGCATATGTCCGCATCTTTTTGGCCATCTTTGATCCTCAAGGAAAATTCCTGCAGCACCTGCAGATTCTAATTCTTTTACTAGTTTCCAAACACTTAGAGCATTACCATAACCTGTATCTGAATCAACAATCACTGGTGTTGAAACAGCTCTGCATATTCTTCTAGCATTATCAATTGTTTCTGTTGCTCCGATAAAACCGTAATCTGGCATTCCGAATAATGTAGCAGATGTGCCATATCCAGTTTGGAACATTGCTTGAAAACCAGTTTTTTCAGCAATTTTTGCACCTATTGCATCATAAACTCCAGGAATAACAATTGGTTTATTTGATTTAATTAAATTTTTGAAATTTTTCATGTTATGTTGGACTTTTTCAATTATTTATGATTTTAAATTTATTAGAATAATTACTCAATTTTGATTTCTTTTCTCTTACTTGAATTATCTATTTTTTCGAGTTCCTCCACTAAGAATTTTCTATATCTTTGCATTTCATCTTCAGTCATGTTTGAAATATTTGAACTAAGGATTGAACCCATTGCTGACATCTTTTCTAGAAGATCCATTGCTACAAATCTTCCTACATTACCTAAACGAAATAACACTTCTAATTGTTTTTTCACAATATCATTTACTTTATCAACATCTTTTGCAGTTTCAATTCCTTTTTTTGTTAGTTTGTATTTTCCCTCCTTTGTTTCATCAATCAATCCCTCATCAAGTAATCTTCCTAACAAAGGATAGATCAATCCCGGAGATGGTTTCCAAATACCATTACTCTGATTGATAGCATAATCAATAATCTCCTTTCCTGAAAATTCTTTCTCTTTGAGTAATTCTAAAATGAAATATCTTGAAAATCCTCTAGGTATGGAACTGCCCACTCTTTGAAACCATTCAGAAATCATCACTAGCGATATCACTAGTGATATATTTAAAGATTATTTGAGCCAGATTCAATTACTACATATTTATCCCGTTTATAGAAAGAATATCTGAAAAATGGTCGACTCGCTTGAATTTGATCTAATCATATGTGGTTCAGGATTGGCAGGTCTAAGAGCAGCTATTGCAGCAGCTAAAAAAGGACCAAATCTGAAAATCGGTATCGTTTCCAAATTACAAGTAATGCGTTCTCATTCAGTTTCTGCTGAAGGTGGAACTGCTGCAGTACTTTTTGAAGATGAGGGTGACACTGTTGAATCTCATGTTTATGATACTGTAAAGGGTAGTGACTTTTTAGCTGATCAAGATGTAGCTGAAAGACTATGTGTAGAAATGCCAAAAGAAATTCACCAACTTGATCATTGGGGAATGCCTTGGTCTAGAAGACCTGATGGTAGAATTGATCAAAGAAATTTTGGTGGTTATAGTTTTCCTAGAGCTACTTATGCATCTGACAAAGTTGGCTTTTTTGAAATGCAGACACTATATGATACATGTCAGAAATTTGAAAATATTGAATACTTGAATGAATGGTTTGTTTCATCAATTATTCATGATGGAAAAAAATTCATGGGTATTACTGCAATTGAATTAGGTACTGGAACATTTTACACCATTAAAGGAAAAGCACTTGTAATTGCTACTGGCGGAGCAGGACGTCTATACAGCTTTTCAACTTATGCATTATCTTCTACCCCTGATGGTTTGGATATGGGTCTAAGAGCTGGAATGGCACTCAAAGATATGGAATTTGTACAATTCCATCCAACTGGAATTTTACCATCTGGAATTTTGATTACTGAAGGTGCAAGAGGAGAAGGAGGATATCTTTTGAATAACAAGGGAGAGAGATTCATGAAAAACTATGCTGCTGGAAAAATGGAATTAGCACCACGTGATATTGTTTCACGTTCTATCATGACAGAAATTCAAGAAGGAAGAGGATTCAAACATGAAACAGGAGTTGATTGTATGAAATTAGATTTACGACATATAGGTGATGAAAAAATTAAAGAAAAATTGGGAGGTATCAGAGAAATCTCTATTAAATTCTCTGGAATTGATCCTGCTCAAGAACTCCTAGACATTCGTCCTGTTTGTCACTATATGATGGGAGGATTACATACAGACATTGATGGTGCAACTGAAATTCAAGGTGTTTGGGCTGCAGGAGAAGTAGCCTGTAACAGCGTTCATGGTTCAAATCGATTGGGTGCAAATTCTACCTCTGAATGTATTGTATGGGGGAAAATCACTGGTGAATTAGCTGCAGAATATGCAATGAAAAATACCACTGCAGATCAATGGCCTCATCATTTGGTTGCTGCAGAAGAAAAGCGAATCTACGATGGAATATTTCGTGGAAATGGGGATGCAAATCCATATGAAATTAAACAGCAATTAACTGATACAATGAATGACAAAGCATATGTCTATAGAAATGAACAAGATTTGGTTGAAGGTCTTAAAAGAATTAGAGAACTAAAGGCTCAAACTTGGAAACATGTAGATGATAAAGCTAAAGAATACAATACAAATTTTACAAACGTAATGGAATTAGATTCAATGTTCCGAGTTGCAGAAATTGTTTTGCTTGGTGCAATTAATAGAAAAGAATCACGAGGCGCTCACTCTAGAATTGACTATCCAAAAAGAGATGATGCTAATTTCTTACATCATACTTTGGCATATTACAACACAACTGAGCCAATTATGAAAACTTATCCAGTTACTATTACCAAATATCAACCAGTGGAGAGAAAATACTAGATGACTCAAGACGAACATAAAGAAGGAATCAAAGGGATGGCCAATCCTCGTCGATATGGAATTGAACGTGTGGCTTACATCTTAATGAGATTGAGTGGTTTAGGATTACTTGGATATTTTGTTGCTCATATCTACGAAACTAGTAATATTTTGAAGGGAAGAATGGGTTGGGATGAATTTCTTCAATTAACACAAACTACAGAAGGACACATTTTCATGGCAATTGTAATTGCAATGTGTGTGTTTCATACTGTAAATGGTATTAGAGTGATGATGGGACATGTAGGTGTTGGAGTTGGACAACCTGCAAGACCTGACTACCCATACACACCAGCTTCCCAAAACTATAGACACAAAATTGGAATCTACTCTGCCATTATTCTTTCAGCCGTTGCAATGATGTATGGTTTAGCAGTAATGTTTGGTGAATAAAATGAGAGAAAGCACAATTATGAAAATACATTATGGAACTGCTTTAGCAGCAATCGCTTTAGTTGCTGTTCATATTTTGATGAGATTGACAACAAATTTTGCAGATTCTCTTGAATATGAGAATGTTTTAGCAAATTACAAATTTTTACCATATGCCTTAATGTTGGAACTAATTCTCATCTTACTTTCAATTCATGGTTTCAATGGTCTAAGAGTTATTCTTTTAGAATTAAAACAAGGTAGGATGTATGAAAAAGCAGTTTCTTATGGTTGTGTTGCTGCAATGTTTGGATTGATCGCATATGGTTCAAGAACAATTATTATGACTAACATGGGGATGACATAATATGGCACAAGTTTCAATTGAAGATCAATCTGGAGAGACTACCTTAATTACACTACGTATTGCAAGATACAACCCACAAAAAGATGATTCAAAATCTTTTATGGAATTTGAGGTTCCTGCACAAAAATGGACAACAGTTCTAGAAGCAATTTTGGATGTAAAGAAAAATTTTGATCATTCTGTTGCAGTTAGATATTCATGCAGACAAGCAACTTGCGGTTCATGTGGAATGATAATTAATGGTAAACCAAGATTAGCATGCTTTACCAAAATCAGTGAATTAAACTCTAATGTTGTAACTGTTGAACCAATGAATAATTTTCCAATAATTCGTGATCTTGCTGTTAAATTTGAGAGACTATTTGATACCCATCATAAAATTAAACCATTTTTAATCAGAGATGATACTGAGTTAGAAACTGATGCAAAAGAATTTTTGCAATCTCCTGAAGAACTTGAACAATATATCCAATTTGCAAATTGCATTAAATGTGGATTGTGTAATTCTGCATGTCCCACAATGGCAATGGATTCATCTTTTGTAGGTCCTCAAGCTTTGGCACAAGCATACCGATATGTTGCAGATAGCAGAGATAAAGGAAAAAATTCTAGACTAAAAATTATTGATGATTCTCACGGAATTTGGAGATGTCACTTCGCTGGTTCATGTAGTCAGGTATGTCCTAAAGGTGTTGATCCTGCAATGGGAATTCAATTCTTACGAGGATACCTATTGGGCTTTAGAAGCTAATCCTTTTTTGGTTTAGGACTGTTATTTACTTGATTGTTGATCTGCTCAGCCATAAAGTGGTTTGATACATTAACTTTGACATCATCAACACCATCTAGTTTTAGTAAATTATCGTGAATATCTTGACAAATTTTGAAACCAAAAACTGCAGGACAAAATGGACTAGTCAAATGTAAATCCACTTTAACATTACTGCTATTGATATCTACTTCGTCAATTAATTCCAAATCTACAATTGATGTGTTGATTTCAGGATCAACAATTTTTGAAAGCTCGTCGAAAATTTTGACTCGCAATTGTTTGATATCTTGACTCATGTTGTGAAAAAGCGTCGATGCTATATATAACCATTCTAAAACCTAAGGTAATGTATCGTTCTCGCCTCGGAACTGATCTTAGTGACATCACATTAAATTTTGTTTCATCAATTGATGATGATGATGTAATTGCTCTATATGATATTCTAGGAAGTGAAGCTCATACATTAATGCTTTACAAACAAGACATAATTTCAAAAAATGATGCTAAAAAAATTCTACTCTCTCTAGAAAATTTAAAAAAATTAAAGTTTGATTCAAACTCACAGGCAGAAGATATTCATGAATTAATTGAATCCCTTGTAATCAAAGATGCGGGAATGTCCAGCGGTGGAAAAATGCATACTGCACGTTCACGAAATGACCAAGTGGTATTGGATATACGAATGAAAATTAGAGATGATATCATTGTAATCTGTAATTGTTTGATAGATACAATTGAATCATTAATCTCTGTAGCAAAAAATCATCAAAAAACCATAATGCCATTATACACACATCTTCAACAAGCACAAGCTGGATTATTTTCTCACTATCTAATTTCACATGCAGATGCACTGACTCGTGATTTTCATAGGTTATTTGATACATTTACTCGAATTAATCAAAGCCCGTTAGGGGCTGGACCTGTTGGTGGCACAAGTCTTCCAATTGATAGGCAGTTTACTGCAAAATTACTTGGTTTTGATTCAGTCATTGAGAATTCTTTAGATGCTACTAGTACTCGAGACTTTGTAGCTGAATATGTTGCCATGTTATCTATTCTCATGACTAATATCAGTAAAATGGCTGAGGATTTTGTTTTATGGTCTACCTCAGAATTTTCATTTATTGAATTAGCAGATGAATTCACGTCTCCATCTAGTGTCATGCCTCAGAAAAAAAATCCTGATATTATGGAACTTACTCGTGGAAAAACTGCTGAAGTAATTGGAAATTTGACTGGAATACTTTCCACCATCAAAGGTTTAGCTTCTGGTTATGGACGAGATTTACAACAAATCAAATCATCAATTTGGTCAACATCAAAA
>VMDM01000030.1 GCA_008080815.1 Candidatus Nitrosopumilus sp. | reverse complement strand
CCCCATGATCTTCTCATACCTTCTGAAATTCTATCTGCACCGGCAGTTGCAATTTGTTTATTCTCTCTTAGTAAATTGTGTGGGTATATTCTTAATCTAGAGTAATATCCTGATTCACCTGTGGTATGTTCTAATGTTTTATTTGCTGCCAATCTGGTAGATTCAATTGCCATATGTCTTAATTGGATCTTTTCATTGATACATAATTGAACACAGTACTGATAAGTTCCTCTTTTTCCACCCTGGAACTTGGCAATTTTGATATTTGGTTTACCTTTGATGTATTTTTTTCGAGTAAAAACTTGACCGTTTCCATCTCTATAATTGGCACCGTGCATAAATCAAACCAAGAATGCCCATATTTTAGGGTTAGTCATGGTTGTATCTAATTTTCCAATACTTATATTGAAATTTAGAAGTTTTACTCATAATGGATGATTCAACTCAAATTTTTGGAAAATTAGATTCTGAACAGGTAATCATAGATGACTCGGAAACAATTCTTGAACTTGAATTGAAAGGATTTGGTGAGAAGGAAAATGGTGTTTTAATTCTTAGGTCTTTTGAAACACTCTATCTGCTTTATACAAAAAAACTTTGTCTCAAGAAATCAAAAAAGGAAATTGATTTTGATTCATTTATGAATATTTGTCAAAATGAAGATCCTGAAATTTTAACTAAATTTTTAATTTATAGAGATCTCCGAACAAGAGGCTATGTCGTAAAAGATGGTTTTGGTTTTGGCTCTGATTTTAGAGTTTATGAACGAGGTCACTATGGTGACAAAGGTGCAAAATTTTTAATTTTTGGTTTGAATGAAGGACAATCTGAAAAAATTAACTCTTTACAAAAAAAGATCCAGCAAATAACACAAATGGGTAAAGAACCCATAATTGGAGTAATTGAGAGACGTGGTGAAGTAATTTATTATAAAATAAATAAAATGAATTTTTTTGATAACACTTCAAAATTTGATGGGTTTTCTACATCTAATCTCTAAAAACCCAATCTGCTGAAAATTTTAAAAGATTTTTTTCTACTGCATACATGAAATCATATACTTCCATTCTTTTTGTTTTGTTACTCCATAGTTCTTCAAAATCTTGCATCTTTCTTTCAACTCTTGATTTATCATTCCATGATGTAAAAACGTCCACAGATTCAAAATCTCTTGTTTGTGTGGAAAATGACTCTTTTGAAGTGCCTGTGAATGCTACACCGTCATCATCCTCATCTCTAAAAATTCCAATTCTTTCTGAAAAATGGTCTGCAACTTCTTCTGAATTAGGAATGGCAACCTTTAGTTCAATTTGACCACTATTTACAAAATCTTGTAATTTTTGAATTTTTGAATTTTTAATCAATTTTCCCTCAAAAGATTTGGTATATTTGGTTGAGAATAATTTTGTAAATAAAGTCAAATCGGAGGTCTTGAATCTGTGACCTGTAATCATTCTAATTTTGGCTTGCTTACTTGAAAAATTTTCAAATGCAATTGAAATTGTTACAAGTGATTCAATTGATAGATAATCAACACATCTATCATACTCTATGCAATGACTCAAACAAGGAAAAAAAAACTCTGCAACAATATCATTTCTATCTGAACGATATTCCTCTTTTAATGAGATATCTCTTAAACCCATAACCAAATAATTTGAATTTATTATTTAAATTCATGATATGCTCCCACCGGGATTTGAACCCGGGTCGCAGCCTTGAGAGGGCTGCATGCTTAACCGGACTACACTATAGGAGCTTGTAAAAATTCTAGTTCTTGATAATTTAAAGCAAAGGTTTTGAGTTTACTGATTTTGTAAAACTAAACTAGTTCTGACATTTATAGAAAATATCATTTGTGAAAAAATATGAATCTGGAAAAATTAACTCAACAGCTTGAATTACAAGATTTTCCTGTGGGATTAGGTGGTTGCAAGATTACTGAAAACACATTTGATTCTTGTGGGTTAGATTTGGTAGTTTTTGATGGAAAAGATGATTCTCCTCAAGTCATTGATTTTGAAAATGATCTAGTAGTATTACATCATGCAAAATTCTCTGAAAAAAATCCTATGAAATTACTACAGTATGAAAATATTAAAATTATTCAAGATGATTCCTGGGAATTAAAATTATTTATTTCAAAAATCCACGAAAAACATTCTTCACTAATTTACGATTATGCAAAGACCTCTTTGATGGAATCTCTTTTTGCATGTAAAAAATCAAAAATATCACTTGAAAATGGTAGTCTTTTTGCTTCTTGTTGGTTAAAGACTGGTTCATTTTTTTTATCTGATGCAATTTCATCATTAAATGGAAAAAAAGTAGGGGCTACACATATGCTAAATTTTTTAAGAAAATTAGAAAAAAACCCCATTAACGAAAAAATTCTCACAATTACTGAAACTGTTGGAATTGAACGTTCTTCTACTATTCTTCTTGAAAGGATGCTCAAATCTACCATTGGATTTTCAGACTTGGTTGAAAAAAACAATTTTTCATTATTAATTCGTCAAACTTATGATTATTTTATAAAAAACTCGATGCTTTCAGATTGCTATTTTTACCTAGGATATCTAAACAAACAAAATTTCTTCAAAATTAAGGATTCAATTGAAAAAAATGTGGATCTATTCCATATATTGAAAATTGGTTTTGATATTGATTCTGATGATACATTAATTGAAAATCAGATTACCCTTTTAGAGGAATCCTGTTCTCAAATTCTAGAGATTATGCCAAATAAGAGTCAGTTTAGTCCTAACCTTTTAAAATAAGTAATTCTTGAAGTATAATATGTCAGACGCAGCATGTGGTTGTGCAGCACAAGCAGAAAATGGAACTGAATGTGATTGCGCAATGCAAGGTGAATGTTACTGTGACAGTACATGTGATTGTAAATTAGATATTTGCAAAAACACAGAACACTAAGTAATTTTATTACTTTTTTTCTTTTTGACTAGTCTTCGTCTTCTTCGAAGCCCCATGACTTAACTAGTTCTTTTTGGAATTTGTCTGCCTGTTTATTGTTTAGGGCAAAACCGCAATTTTTGTGAGTTGGGACTACATTCATTCCATCTAATTTGAATTCAACTTCAAATAAGTGGACTTTTGTACAATCACACATTATGAAATTTCTGAAATTTTCCTCTATATTTGCTTATTTGAATAAGGTTTAACTATGCGGGAAATTTATTTTCTATAATTGAAGCGATTAGTTTTATCCTTATCGATAATGGCAATTTTGCTTTTTGGTACAGTTAACACACCTATGGTATTTGCACAATTCAATTCAGCGGGCGGTGTTGATAAAGAAGGTACCTGGTATTTAGGTGAGGGATTAAAACAAGGAGATTTTTTCTCTTACAATCTATGTCATGTTGATTATAAAGAATGTGCTCAATTCTCAATGGATTTATGGATTAAGGGAGATACAAAATCTGGCACTGAAACCAAGTGGTTAGCAGAGGCTGTTGTTTATGATGGAAATAAAGTCGTAGTCGGTGAAATTGAATTAGGTAAACTTGCACCAGAACCAACTGGTGGTAGTGAAGAACTAGGTGTTTATCGAGGAGCTTTCAAATCTTCTGTAGCATGGCTTTCTGCTTTTGCAACTGCTGATACTGGTCAATCTGGTAAAGGTCCTAAAGCATTCAAAGCAGCATCTTGGGGAAAGATTGGAAACATTGGAGGCGAACAGGTACTTCCTAGTGCTCTTGAAACCATTAAAGTTCAATCTGGAACATGGGATACCGTTGTAATGAGTTGGAAAACTGGTGGTTATTCTAGTAAAGTCTGGATTGTAGATGAATTCCCATTTCCAGTTAAGGCAAAAACATACACACATGTTTCTGAAGGAATTCCTCCACCAGAATATATTTTTGAATTAATTGAATACAAACAAAATGTACAAAGTGATCCTTTTGTTGGAATTGTCCCAACTGCTGATACTTTTTCAGCACAAGGATGTGATACCAACTTTGAAAAAACAGAGGATCTCAAAAAACCTACTGCCAATTATGATTATCAGGTGCATGTTTTCTATGGACCAGACCAACCAACTGAAGGCTGCCCAATGGAGTGGTTAATTAAATTCATCAGTAAATATGATGAAACAGAATTTCTAAACCAAGTTCAATTTGATGTATTAGTTGTAGATGATAATTTAACACCATTGAGATCAATTGCACAAGATGAAGGAAGACAATATCTCTATTCTCCATCCGGCCAATATATTTTGGATATGATTGTTAAAGAAAAACCTGGAAAATCAAACTATGTAATTTGGATTTATGGACTTGCACCTGAAGGAATAGTACCTTCCACCAAATCTGATTATTTGGAAGTTCCATTACAAATTTACTCTAAAGATGGTAGCACATCTACTAACACCATGCCTACAATTCAACCTAAATTAAATGAAAAAATCCCTGATTGGATTAAAAATAACGCAGGTTGGTGGGCTGACGGTTCAATCGATGATAAATCATTTATTCAAGGAATTCAATTTTTGATTCAAAAAGAGATTATTGTAATTCCTCCAACATCACAGGGTTCTAGCTCATCTAATCAAATCCCTGATTGGATTAAAAATAACGCAGGTTGGTGGGCTGACGGTGCAATTGATGATTCCTCATTTATTCAAGGATTACAATTTTTAATCAAAGAGGGAATTATGACGATTTCATCTCCAAAAGAATTGGCTGACAAACCCATCGACACTTTTGGAAACTACTAAAAAATTTACAAAATCCTGATGACTCATGGTTGGTTTATTTAAACACCCAAAAAGACAAATTAGAAAATTTTTACAATCTGGAGATTATGATGAAGCTATTTCTCTAGGAAAAAGTCTTGAGAGTCAATATCAAAATGACTCTGATTTCCATTTTATCATGGGAAGTGTTTATTTTATTTTAGATGATTTCAAAAAAGCACTACCTTATTTTGAGAAATCAATTTCATTAAATCCAGATGATGTTGAAACACTTACTCTAAAGACAAATACACATCTAGCATTACAAGAAAAAGATGCAGCAATAAAATGTTGCAAAAAAATCATCCAATTGGATCCTAAAAATTCTGAAGCTCAGGATCTTTTAGAACAATTAGAAAATCTATAATTTTACAATCTTTTCATCTGATACGCATTTTCCATTAACCAATCACAGAATTCTGTGACTTTTTCATCAAATTCAGTCCAAATGTGAACTGAATGTGGTAAAATGTCTATTTTCCAATTATCATCAAAAATTCTTACTCCCTCTTTATTTTCATACATGTAGGCGTCTTCAGTTTTTACATTACCTAAAATTGCTAGTGCTTTTTCTTTGATTATCTGTCTGTCAATAGGAAATCGTTTTCGTTCAAAATCTACGATTAAACTCAAATCTCTTTTCCCATACATTTCAAATTCGTCAATTCTACCTTCTTTAGGGAAATTCACAACAAGTTTGATATTGTATTTTTTACCCACTTCTTTACCAATTTCAACAATTCTGTTATATCCCAAGGCTGGATTTTTCTTTAACAAGAATCTGATTTGTGCTAAATCACGCTTTAATTCTGTTTGTAATTCTCCTATTAATTCTGAAAAAATCATATCTCGATTACTCAATTTAGATATTAAAATCATTAATTCATGAGGATTAGTTTTTTAGAAAGATTTTTTTTTAAAAAACATGGCGCTACCAACCGATGAATCAATGCGAATCGAAGATGAATCTGA
This sequence comes from Candidatus Nitrosopumilus sp., assembly GCA_008080815.1. Lineage (GTDB taxonomy): Archaea > Thermoproteota > Nitrososphaeria > Nitrososphaerales > Nitrosopumilaceae > Nitrosopumilus > Nitrosopumilus brisbanensis. The sequence goes on along the minus strand of VMDM01000030.1, from coordinate 20,379 downwards.
ACGTACTTCTGATGTTTTATCTTATAAGAGGACATGCATGGATTTCATTGAAGATATTTCTCATGATTATGAAGCCTGGGTTGATTACTATAAACTCCCAGAAGATGAGGATAATAGAAGAAGAACGGGAATTAGAGCAACTATTCCAAAAACAAATGATTGGATTGCAAAAGTTGCTCAAACAATTCCTGCAGTTGATGTGGTCATGAATGATGGCATTCAAAAAATGGCGGAATCCACAGCTGGTAAACCATTCAATATTGGTGTCTTCATAAATAAAACATCTAGCTATACTGAATCACATCCTGGAATAATTGATGTAAATGTTAAAGCAAATGGACGAGAGGGCAGAAAAACAAAATTAGGTTTTCATTTTAAAAATGATAGATTTAGAATTGAATCCACATGTGGTGCCTTTATTGATGAGAATGATCTTCCAACAGATGAGTTTGATTTAATGGATTTTAATTTAAAATTACATGCAGAAAATGGAAAACAGCGTGATGTCATTTCGTTCACGATCACAATATCTGAAATGCAAAATGGCGTGGAACTTGATAGGAGAGGACACACTACTCTTGTTCACTTGGTATAACTTCAATTGATTTCATTATTTCTGGTGATTTTTGAATATAGTTAATCAACTGTCCAGAATTCTCTAATTGAATCTCATTTAGAGGGACTAAATCTTCAATATTGTTGATTTTTAGTTTTGAATTTGAAACAGTGTAAAGTGTTTGATCAATAAAAAACGTTCTTGAATTTGAAAATCCATAATATCCTTGTGAATTATCTGAATGCTCTATAGTTCCTTTCAACTCTATATTTTTATCAATTGAAAATATGTAGAAGCCATTCCATCTTTGATAATTGGGAGCAAAGCCAGAGGATGTTGATTTGATATCTTCACTAATTGGAATTGAAATTACATTTCTGGTTTTATCAAAAAAGAATGCTTTATGATTATACGTTGCTTCAGAATAACTTGAACTATCACCGATAACAAATTTACTCACTTCTTGAGGGTTATTGACATCTTGAACATCATATAATGCAATTTTAATTCCTAGTTGTTCTACTCTATTATCTTCTGAAATTTTTGTATCTCTGCCTAGTCCAATTATCATATTTTCATCAAATGGATGAAGATAATTTGAAAATCCGGGTATCTTTAACTCTCCTAAAATCTTTGGTGTGTCACTTGAAAGATCAATCACAAAGAATGGGTCTATTTGTTGAAAAGTTACAAGATATAATCTGTCACCCATAAATCTTGCAGAAAAGATACTTTCATCTTTTGCAATATTTTCCAAACTACCGATTAACTCCAAATTTTTGTCAAGATTATAAATCCCGTTTGTTCTTATCATTCCTTGATTATCCAAATAATATTCTAGGGTTGTTGCTACTCTTAACTTATCTTTATTCTCATCTAATGAAAATTGGTTGAGCAATCTACCTGGTACACTTCCTTTTGCAACATATTTTAAATTAGTTCCATCAATTGAGATTTTATGAATAATGGTTTTGTTGAATTCTTGTTGAACTCTTGCATCAAATTTTGAAATTTCTAAATTAATTTTTTTAAATAACTCTTCTTTTTCTTGCTTATTCATTTTATCATAATGTGATTCTAAAATTTCAGAAATTTCTGCCCATTTCTCAGAATCAGTTTTATCATTCTCATAAATTACATTAATTTGTGCTTGAATTTCATTAGAAAACAATGGTAAAATTACCTCAAAAAATTTCTCTTTGGCTAAATCCTGATAAAATCTATATGGAATATTTTGTTGATATGTAATGTAAAAATTTTTTTCTGAAACATAAAATGTTCCAGAGTATCCTGAAAGAAATGTTTCAGAATTAATTGTATAGTCAATAATATTGAGTGCAGTTATAGTGTTGAAATTAGTCATTTCTTCAGAATTTTCAAAGTAAAATGCAGATGGATTCATAATCTTTTTTGAATTCTCAAAAATTATTGGAAATCTAGGAAATTGATAATCAATATAGCTATTTGTGACAAAATATACGTTATCTCCGATCATTCTAGCCTGTGAAAAATTACCGTCAATTGAATAATCTTTCAAAATTTTCAGATTTTGTTTGTCTGAGACATCAATTATCATTACATGTGTAATTGGTTGATATGTTGGTCTTGGCATGAAATCAAATTCTGGAATGATTTCTTCTTTACTCTGGTCATTGTAAAAAATCACCAGTCTGTTATTGTTCAAAAACATGTTCTCTATGTATTGATATTCAACATCGATTGCAGTTTTTAGTATAACTTTTGCTGATTCTCCAGGATACCCATCAATGATTGTAATTGTATTGCCCGAAACGATATAGATGTACTTTGAATCATTTTTAATAAAATCAGGTTCATCTACACCTGTTACTTGATTATTTGTCGTAGAATATTCAGTTCCTTGAATTTTTGAATTTTCTGTCATTGCAGATGGTGTGGGTAAACTTTGCACTGAATCCATGACCATGGATTCCTCAAAAATTGCTGTTCTAATCATTCTAGGCTCAACAAAAAAATTCTGATTGTTTGAAGATGTAGAAATTATTTCCTTTAATTCCATCTCTGAATTTATTTTTTTAATTTCACTACTAGGAGAAAATTCTGAATTACTAATTTTGGTTTCATTTGATTCAAACGGGGTTATCTCATTGTCTGAATCATTACTTTCCAGAACTATAAAAAATATTGATGTAACTACTACTGATAAAATAACTGCCACAAAAATTGATACTTTGTTATTCATTTTACCCTGTAGATTTTTTTCAACAATATAGCCATTACTATTAATTTTTCAAATCTACTTAAACCAAATTTTCATTGAATGTTACTTCGATAGTAACTCTTTTCTCTTTTGCTCTTTCTTCCCCTGGATATTTCAATTCTGAAATTAATGCATCCATTTTTTCATCAATTACTCTTCTTGCAGTTCCAATGAAAATTTTATTTTTGTATTGTATTTTTACAATCGGATTAGTTATGGCATTTTTGAACCAATCTGAATCCGGTCTGTGTCTTGAAAAGTATACTTTCCCATTATGACTAACAGCACGAAGTTCTACCCTATGTTCTCTTCCAGTTTTACGTCCTTTTGTAATTAAAATAGGTCTGAAAATAGGCTCATCAATGCTCATGACATTTAATTTCTGTCAAGTAATTTAACCTGATTGATTGGAAATTCTGATGTCCGATTTGATAAATAAATTTTCAAAAAATATCTAATGTCTACAAAACTCGAAGGCACTCCAATAAACTCGACAATCGCAGATACTTTTACAGGAAAAAAAGTAATAGATAGAGAAGGAATTGAATATGGAAAAGTAAAACATATTCACATCAATCAAGATACCTTAAAAGTTGCTGGTGTGACCATCCATCAAGGTTTTAACAAAGATTACTTTTTGTCTGAAGATTACATTGATAAATTTTCAGAAGAAACTTTGTTGCTCAGTAGACCTCCAATAAGAACTGGAATTCCAGTTTTAGATGTGGATCGTCATAAATTGGGTAAAGTAAAACGAATTCACCGAAATCCTGAAACAAGTGAAATTGAATCTATAGAAATTTCGGATGGGTTGGTTCATTCAAAAATCATATCAAAAAGTGATGTTTGGGGAATTGGCGAAAAAATCATCCTGAGAATGACAAAAGATGAATTCAAAAAAACTGAATAATTTTTGCCATTAAATTATTTTTTTGCTTTACAATTATCGCAGACTGGTATCCCATCCTCAATAGTAATTTCTACATTGGAAGAATGACATTTTTGACATAATCCATTCATATTAAATTCAGAATTTTCACTGCTTAAATTTTTTATTAATAATAATTAGCAATTTATAATTCGACCACTCGGATTTTTCATTGTATTCAGTTGAAACTAGATCCTTAGTCAAGTCATTCAAAGATGTTACTGCTGTAAATGATGTGTCATTTTATGTTGAACAAGGTGAAATTTTTGGCTTTTTAGGACCTAATGGTGCTGGAAAAAGTACAACCATGATGATTCTTACTACCTTGCTTAAACCCACATCTGGACAAGCTTTGATAAATGGATACGATGTATCCATTAATCCAAAAGATGTAAGAGAAAACATTGGTTACGTTCAACAGGAATCCACTGTTGATGAATATCTAACTGGTAGGGAAAATTTAATTCTTCAAGCAAAATTAAATCATATTCCTAAAAATCAAATTGATTCTAGAATAGATGAAGTTCTTGAACTAATTGAATTAACTGAAAAACAAAATGAGCCTGTTGTTACTTATTCTGGAGGAATGAGAAAGAGGTTGGATATTGCTGGTGGTTTACTACATAGACCCAAAGTATTATTTTTAGATGAACCTACCGTGGGTTTGGATATTCAAACTAGGAGAAAAATTTGGGAATATATTAAAAAAATTCATGATGAATTTGAAATGACAATTTTTCTCACGACTCATTACATGGAAGAAGCAGATCAACTATGTGACAGAATAGGTATCATAGATGGTGGAAAAATACAAGTTATTGATTCCCCTCAAAATATGAAAAATTCCATGGGTAATGAAGTAATTTCTATTATTCTTAACGATGAAAAACAAACTAGAGAGTTTATTGATTATATTTCAAAAATTTCAAATGTAAAAAATGTAAAATCTGACGGTGTAAAAATAACTGTTTTTGTTTCTAGTGGAACTGAAGTTCTTCCAAAAATTTTTGAATTTTCATCTAGTAACGGAATTAAAATTAATTCAATCTCATTAACTCAACCAACACTTGATGATGTTTTCATTTCATATACTGGACATGAAATTAGAGATGATGATACAAAATTCAATAGAAGACGTGAACATGCAAAAATGAAGAGGTTAAGATCATGAGCTCAATCATGTATGATTCTTATACGATTTTTTGGAGGGAATTAAAAAGATACAAAAAATCCAGAAGTGGAGTTCTAATTAGATTAATTCAACCTGCAATTTGGATAATTGTAATTGGAAATACTTTCTCTGGTACTCAACCTTTAATCCAATCTGTTGGATTTGATGGTGAATATATTGAATTCATGGCTCCGGGAGTGATTATTCTTACTGCAATTTTTACCAGTATTTTTGGTGGGGTTAACACGTTATGGGACAGACGATATGGCTTTATGAACAAGGCCCTAACATCTCCGATTTCTAGATCATCTATTGCTATTGGAAAAATGTCTGCAATCTCTTTGATTGCTGCACTTCAAGCAAGTTTGATTTTAGGAATTGCTCTTGCTATAGGTGTTACATTTCCAAACCCGATAATGATTGCCCCAATAATGGCTATAGTGATTTTATTCTCTCTTGGTTTTTCAGGAATTTCAGTGATGGTAGCTGCTACTGCCAAATCTCAAGAAACATTCTGGGGAATAATTAATTTTCTTGGCATGCCTCTGTTTATGTTAAGTCCTGCATTGTTTCCATTGGAATTACTTCCTGATTGGTTGGCAACCATTGCAAAACTTAATCCCGTGACATACACTGTTTTGTTTGTACGTGAAATGATGACTGGAGTCTCTGAGGGGGGAGTATCAATTTTTCTAAGTCTTGGAATAGTTTCAATTTTTGTAATTGTAATGGTTGGTTTGGCAAGTTATGTATTCACACGCGAAGTGAACAAACCATTTTAGTCTAAAACAGTTTCTTAATTTTTATTTCGGTAAATTTTTTTGATAATGTCAAATGGATATTTTAGAACTTATTCAATCAAATCTTCTTACTCCTATAATCTTATTTTTCCTTTTTGGAATAATTGCTGCAAGAATAAAATCTGATTTGAAAATTCCTGAAGCTATCTCTGAATTCTTACCAATCTATCTTCTAGCTGCAATTGGTCTTCATGGCGGTATTGAAATGAGAAATACTGGTTTTGAAAATATGTTGATTCCGATGTTTGTGGCAATTGGACTATCATTGTTATTCACACTAAATCATTATCAGATTCTAAGAAGATTAGGTAAATTCAATATTTTTGATTCATATGCTTTGGCCTCTACGTATGGTGCAGTGGGTGCCGTTCATTTTTCAGTAGGACTTTCATTTTTAAAAAATCAAGGAGTTTCTTCAGAGGGTTATTTAGCTGCAATTCTCGCAGTTTTGGAACCATTGGCATTCATCATGGCGATATTCATGACTAACATGGCTGTCTCAAAACAAAATAAAACAAAACAGCAATCTTTGGGAGATACTTCTTCTGAAATGGATCTTGGACTAAATCAATCTAAAGTAAAGATATCCAAAGTATTACGTGAATCTATTACTGGTAAAGCTATTGTCATATTACTTGGTAGTATCGTTATAGGTTACATTATTGGTGAAGAGGGATTCCAGTCGATAAAGATAGTTTTTGATGACTTGTTTACTGGAGCCATTGTGATTTTTATGATTGAGATGGGTATAATTGCAGGACAACGATTAGATGACATAAAAAAAGTCGGAATTTTCCTAACAACATTTGCAGTTTTAATCCCTACATTCAATGGAATTATTGGAGTATTGATTTCTACAGCGATTGGTCTGAGTCTTGGTGGTGCAGTAATGTTTGGTCTTTTGTTAGCTAGTGCATCTTTTATTGCCGCTCCCGCTGTTTTAAGACATGCAATTCCTCAAGCTAAGCCCAGTTTGTATATTACATCTGCTTTAGGAATTACTTTTCCTTATAACATAATTGTAACTTTACCTATTTTATTTACAATTTCGTCTTTTCTTCATAACGGTGATGGAACAATTAATTTACTCAGTATTTTTATAAATAATTAACATGAAATTATACGAAACAAAATTACTCACAATAATCTGTGAGATACTTGCACAAGAAAATATTTTAGATATTCTCAAAAAACACCAAATATCTGGCTACACAAAATATGAAGTAGATGGTGATGGAGATAGAGGATTACGTGGGCAAGGATTGAAAACTGAAAAAAATATAAAATTTGAAATCATTATGAATGAAAATAAACTCCAAGATGTAATTGAGGAGATTTCTAGAACCCTATTTGCAAATTATGCTATTGTATTACATGTTACGGATATTGGTGTTTTGCGACCTGAAAAATTCTAACAACAGTTATCGTCAGAACATAAAACTGGAATTTTTTTACTAGCTTTAGTAACATTAGTTAGTAATTCTGATAATTCATTACTGGAAATTGAATACATTGATTTCTTGCCCTCTTCTCTGGATTTGACAATTCCACATTTTTTTAGAGTTTTAAGATGATGAGAAATAAGTGGTTGATCCTTTTCCATCTGTTCAACAAAATCATTTACACATAATTCTGATTTTTTTTGTAACATTTCAAGAATCTCAAATCTTGTTTCATCACATATGCATTTCAGAAGATAGATTCCATTCATATCAATCTATGTTTATATAAACATGTATTTATGTGAATATGTGCCTGATATACTATTTGTATGCGTTGAAAATGCTGGTAGAAGTCAAATCGCAGAAGCATTTTTTCGAAAATTTGCTCCCCCAAAATTTAATGTAGTTAGTGCAGGAACTCAACCGTCATCCCAACTTAATCCATTAGTAGTTGAAGTAATGAAAGAAGTAGGCATTGACATAACAAACCAGTCCCCAAAAATTCTCTCTAACAGTATGATCAAATCATCTTTTAAAACAATCAATATGGGATGTATGGATAAAAAATCGTGTCCTTCATTATTTGAAAATAATATCGTTGATTGGAATATTACTGATCCTAAAGAAAAAACAATTGAACAAGTGAGACAAATACGTGATCAAATTGAAAGAGAAGTTCTTCAATTAATAAAATCCTTGGGCGAGTAGAATATGTCTTACTCTAATTTGAAAATTTTTACTGTGGAATTGATTGGTACTTTTATTTTAGTAATTTTTGCAACTGGTTCGATCGTTTTTGATGCTAAATTTTTTAATTCTAGTTTAGGAATTCCATTTGCAGCCTTAGCTCCATTTATTGGATTATTAATTGGAGTTTATTCTTTTGGAAAAATCTCTCTTGCTCATTTTAATCCTGCTGTTACAATTGGTTACTACATTACAGGACATATTACTAAAATACAAATTTTGTATTATTTTGCAGCAGAATTAATTGGTGCCATACTAGCTTCCATCTTTGTTTGGAAATTTATCGGTGATGAAGTAAATCTTGGTGCAAATTCTCCAAATCTTGATTTTTCATTACTCTTGATTTTTCCCATTGAAGTATTAGCTTCAGCAATGTTGATGGGTGTGATTTTTTATGTTGTATACACTAAAGGACTTAGAGGATTCAGTGGTGTTGCAATTGGTGGAATTGTAGCATTAGATATTTTATTTTTAGCAATAATTTCTGGAGCATCTATGAATCCTGCTAGAGCACTTGGACCTGCTCTAGTTTCTGGTTATTTTGATTATCTATGGTTGTATTGGACTGCTCCGTTTGTAGGCACTACTTTGATTGCTTTCATATTTCGAGGTAAATTCATTGCTCAGCGATTAGCAAATTAGGAATAATAATGACTAAAATCACAGTTAAATGTTGAAGAATTCAAAATTATTCTCTGATGCAAAAAAAGTCATCCCTTCAGGAGTAAACAGCCCAGTTAGATATTTTGAGCCTTATCCATTTTTTACTAAAAAAGCAAATGGGGCATACATTTGGGATGAGGAAAATAATCGATACATTGATTTTTGTAATGGATATGGTGCACTTCTCTTTGGTCATACAAGAAAGGAAATCATAGACTCTGTTTCAAAACAATTATCTCGAGGAACTCTATATTGTACCCCTACCGAAGGTGAAACAGAACTTTCGAAATTAATTACTCAAAACTTCCCTTCTATAGATAAAGTTAGAATCATGAATACTGGTGGTGAAGCCACAATGACTGCAATTCGATTAGCACGTGGATTTACTAAGAAAAAAAAGATAATTAAATTCGAAGGATGTTATCATGGAGCTCATGATGCAGTATTGGTTAAAGCTGGTTCTGGTTCTGCTCATAATGGAATTTCAGTTTCTGACGGAGGATTAGATGAAGTTTCAAAAAATACTCTTGTAGTACAGTATAACAATATTGAAGATTTTCAAAACACAATAAAAAAACATAAAGACATTGCAGGAGTGATTGTTGAACCGATATTGGCAAATATGGGTTTAATTTTACCTGAAAAAAATTTTCTACTTGATTTGAGAAAAATTACTCAAGAAAATAACATTCCATTAATCTTTGATGAAGTCGTAACAGGATTTAGAGTCTCTCCTGGTGGTGCTCAAGAATATTTCGGAATAAAACCTGATTTAACAACAATGGCAAAAGCTCTCAGTAATGGATTTACTATCTCTGCAGTAGGTGGTAAAAAAGAAATTATGAATTTATTGTCTCCTGAAGGTAAAGTTTACCAGGCTGGGACTTTCTCTGGAAATCCTGTATCTGTAACTGCAGCTATTGCCTCAATCAAACTAATCAATAAATTAAAAAATAAACTATATTCAAAATTAGAAAAATTTAATCTGCTTTTTTCAACTGCTCTAGATGATATTGCAACTGATATGAATATCCCTCATCAAATTAATTTCACTGCTTCAATGTTTCAGATTTTTTTTACAGATAAACCTGTTACTAACTATGAGACATCTAAGATGGCAGATGCTAAGAAATTCATGAAATTATTCAGAACCCTTCTACAGAAAGGAATTTTCATACCTCCTTCTCAATTTGAAGTAGTTTTCATGTCTGACGCACATACTCAAAATGATCTTAACAAAACTCTTGATGCATTTTATGATGGACTAAAATTGGTGAAGCGTTGAAGTATGTAGTTGGTGCAAGAGGTAGTCAACTATCACTAGCTCAGACAAATCTTGTAATTGAAGAATTAAAAAAGAAAAATCCTGATTGTGATTATGAAATTAAAACTATAACTACCAAAGGTGATACTGATGCAAGACCTCTCTTCACAATTGATCAAAAAGGAATTTTTGAAAAAGAAATTGATAAGGCTGTAATTGATAAAGAAATCCATTTTGCAGTTCATAGTTTAAAAGATGTTCCATCTGATTTGGATGAACAATTAGTAATAGCATGCATTCCAAAACGTGAGGCAGTAAATGATGTTTTTATTTCAAAAGATGGTTCCTCACTTGAAAATATTGAATCTGGTTCTGTAATTGGAACTAGTTCTTTACGTAGAGCTGTTCAAATTTCAAGAATACGTTCTGATCTGACTGTGAAACCAATTCGTGGAAATATTGAAACTAGAATAAAAAAAATATCTGGAGAAAACTATGATGCTATTGTTCTAGCAAAAGCTGGAATTGTAAGATTGGGAATTGATGTCAAATACAAAGAACTTTCAATATCTGATTTTTCACCCTCTCCTGGTCAGGGTGCTATTGCCATTGTTGCACGATCTGATGATACTGAAACACTCCGAATGTTAAAATCTATTGAAGACTCAGACTCTCGTCTAGAGATTGAAGCTGAGAGATCCTTATCTGATTATGTTGATTCTGGTTGTAGATTTCCAGTAGGTGCATATGCAAAATCTGAAGGTTCTCAAATAAAATTAACTGTCTCTGCATTTTCTGTGGATGGAAAAAAATCATTACATGTAACAAAAACTGGAGATAAAACAAATCCAAAACTAATTGGAAAAAATGCTGGAGAAGAACTCCAAATAAAAGGTGTAAATGATCTTGCATTAAATTGGAGAGAAAAGGTGGAGGAATGGAATAAAAAATGACAGGTAAAGTCTACTTAGTTGGAGCAGGTCCTGGAGATAGTAAACTAATCACCGTCAGAGCTGTGGAATTACTTCAAAAAGCAGATGTTGTTCTGTATGACCGTTTAGTGAGCAAAAAAATAATATCTATGATTCCTAAAAAAGCTGAAAAAATCTATGTTGGAAGAGCAGTTGGTGATGATACTACTCATCAAAATACAACAAATGATTTAATGGTAAAATATGCAAAATCGAAAAAACATGTTGTTCGATTAAAAGGTGGTGACCCTATTATTTTTGGAAGAGGTGGAGAGGAAGCTGAATTTCTTAGAGAACATAATGTGAAATATGAAATTGTTCCAGGAATCACCTCTGGAATAGGTTCTGCAACTTATGCTGGAATTCCACTAACTCATAGAAAGCATGCATCATCTGTTGTTTTTGTAACCGGTCATGAGGATCCTGAAAAACAACAAGAGATTGTTAAATGGAAGAATTTAGCAAAATCTGTTGACACTATTGTAATTATGATGGGATTATCTCGAATTGAAATAATTTGTAAGCAATTAATTGCAGGTGGAATGGATAAAAACACTCCTGTGGCTGTCATTCAAAATGGGACCACTCCAAAACAAAAAATGATCAAAGGAACTGTAACAAATATTGGGAAAAAGGTTAAAGAAAATAAAATTACACCTCCCACAAATATTATTATTGGAAATGTTGTTGATTTATCTGATACAATTGGGTGGAGATAATGCTTGAAGGTAAAACAATAGCAATTACTCGTTCTAAAGATGATGCACATGAATTTATCTCACTTGCAGAAGAACACCATGCAAATCCAATACCACTACCTACAATCGAACTAATCAGTAAAGGTGAGAAAATCGTTGATGAGTTTTTAGATTCTGTTGAAAAATATGATCCTGATTTTTCTGTTTTCATGAGTTCAAAAGCTGTTCATCTTTTATTTGATACTGCTGAAAAACACGGTAAACTCAATTCTTTACAATTGGCAATTGCCAATACTAGTGTAATGTCTGTTGGTCCAAAAACTACTATTGCTCTAGAAGAACATGGAATCAAAGTCAATCATCAACCATTGAAAACTTTTTCTTCAGTTGGTGTAGGGGAAGAATTTACCCGACTACATGCTGTAGGGAAAAAAGTAATTGTTCCAAGAAGTGGTGCGTCTACTCCTTTTCTTAAAGAATTACTAAACAAAATTGGAATTGATGTTTTAGAAATACATCTCTATGACGTATGTTCATTTCGTGATACTACTCAGTGGAACAGTTTTAGAGAATTATTTTCAAAAAATAAAGTCGATGGGGTTGTTTTTACTAGTGCCTCTTCTGTAAGGGGTTTTTTCGACATCATGCTCAAAGATTTTGAATTAAACCCACTATTGGAAAATTTATCCAGAATTTCAGTTGTTTCAATTGGACCATTCACTGCAGATGAATTAAAGAAATTTAATGTCAAAAATACTGTTGCTCAGGTTCATACCGTTGCAGGTGCATTTGATTCAATGAAAAACACTCTGACAATTACCTAGTCAAAATCCACTAATCTAAATTCTATATTTTGATAATTTCATGACTATGATACATTGTATTTAGCTCCGCCTATTTTTCCTCATGTATTTATAATATAACGGGGTTATCAATTTCATGGCAACAGAAAATCTTGACATGGATTATTCAAAATATGATTTTAAAGATTCTACTGAGATGTATGTTCATTTAAGCAAAAAAGGTCTAACCAAAGAAACTGTGATTGGAATCAGTCAAATGAAAGGTGAGCCACAATGGATGCTAGATTTTAGATTACGTTCATTTGAGATTTTCATGAAAAAACCAATGCCAACTTGGGGTGGAGATCTAAGTGTAATTGATTTTCAAAATATTTACTATTATGCAAAAGCATCTGAAAAAACTGAGAAAAATTGGGATGATGTTCCTGCAGAAGTTAAGAATACTTTCGATAAACTAGGGATTCCTGAGGCTGAAAAAAAGTTCCTTGCAGGAGTAGGTGCACAATACGAATCTGAAGTTGTTTATCACAGTCTTAGAGAAGATTTACAAAAACAAGGTGTTATCTTTTTAGATACTGACTCAGCACTAAAAGAACACTCTGAAATTTTCAAAAAATATTTTGGTAAAGTAATTCCTCCAGAGGATAACAAATTTGCAGCATTAAACAGTGCCGTTTGGAGCGGTGGTTCATTCATCTATGTTCCTCCAGGAGTAAAAGTTGACATGCCATTACAAGCTTACTTTAGAATCAATGCAGAAAATATAGGTCAATTTGAAAGAACATTGATTATTGTTGATGAGGGTGCAGATGTTCATTACATTGAAGGTTGTACTGCTCCGGTTTACTCTTCCGAATCTCTTCACTCTGCAGTTGTAGAGTTGGTAGCACATAAAGATGCACATTTGAGATACACTACAATTCAGAATTGGAGTAACGATGTTTACAATCTTGTCACAAAAAGAGCCTATGCATATGAAGGTGCAACTGTAGAATGGATTGATGGTAACATTGGAAGTAAATTGACAATGAAATATCCTGGTGTTTATTTGATGGGTGAAAGAGCATATGGTGAAACACTATCAATTGCATTTGCAGGAAAAGGTCAACATCAAGATACTGGTGCAAAAATGGTTCATTTAGCACCAAACACAACATCTAAAATTACATCAAAATCTGTTAGTAGACTAGATGGTCGTTCAACTTATCGTGGATTACTAAATGTTGCAAAAGGAGCAACTAATGTAAAATCTACTGTAAGATGTGATGCCTTGTTGCTTGATGATACATCAAAGACTGACACTTATCCATACATGGAAATTAATCAAGAAGACGCAACAATTACTCATGAAGCAACAGTTGGAAAAATTGGTGATGAGCAAATTTTCTACTTGATGACAAGAGGATTCTCTGAAGAAGAAGCATTATCATTAATCGTTAATGGATTTATGGAACCATTTACCAAAGAACTTCCAATGGAATATGCAGTGGAATTAAACCGTCTAATTAAATTAGAAATGGATGATTCTGTAGGTTAATCAAAAATTTATGTGGTTGCAATGTCCCAAGAAACTCTATCCAAACTCAGTGAGTCACATGTTGATGAAATTTCTTCATCTAGAAATGAACCTTCATGGTTAAAGGATTACAGAAAAAATTCTCTTTCTATCTATTCCACACTTCCAATAGAGATGTCCCCTCTTTACAATAAATACACTGATGCAAAAAGACTCAATCCTGATAAAATTTCTATTTCATCATCAACAAAACAAACTATCCCAAACTTTCTATCAAAACGCCTAACTGAATTAGAAAATCAAATTTGTATTATTCAAATTGGAACAAATATTCACAAAATTAACTTGCCTGAAGAATTAAAATCTAAGGGTCTTGTAATTTCATCTATTTCTGATGCAATTCAAAATCATTCTGAACTTGTAAAAAAAGCACTAGAGGCCTCAAAATCTAATGAGGATAAATTCACTGCATTAAATAACGCCGCATTTAATTCTGGAATCTTTATACACATTCCTAAAAATTTTACACTTGAACAACCAATTCATTTTCTATCCTGTCTATCTGATGATGGTCTATCTACAATTTCTAGAAATATTGTATTTGCAGATGAAAATTCCAAGGCTTCTATTGTCCAAGAACTCTATTCTCCAAAAACTGAAAATCAACAAGCATATCTAGAATTACTAAATACCAATGTGGCAGCTAATGCACAATTAGATATGACCACTCTTCAAATGATGGACCAAAACTCAATCAATTTCTCAACTCGTAGAACCGACATGGCTCAAGACTCTAAGGTGAATTGGTACTCAGGTCTTTTTGGAACCGTCCTATCTAGATACAAAATTGATTACTATCTGAATGGCTCTGGAGCTTCTTCAAATGAATCAGAAGTTGTTTTCGGAAACAACGATCAACATTTTGATATCCAAACCAACATGAATCATGAAAGTCCAAACACCGAAGGACGTGTTGTTGAAAAATCCATTCTTAGAAATAGATCCAAATCTCTCTTTAAAGGAATGATTCGAATTAAAGAGAATGCTACCAAATCTAACTCCTTCTTATCTGGCCGTTCCATTTTGTTGGACAAAAATGCAAAATCTGACGCAATTCCCGGATTGGAAATTCTAACTAATGATGTTAAAGCAACACATTCTGCATCCGTTGCACAAATTGATGAAGAACAAATATTTTACTTGAAGAGTAGATGTCTAAGTCAGGAAGAAGCTGAACGAACAATTGTTGAAGGTTTTCTTGAACCCATGTCAAGAAAAATGTCTTTCCAAGTAAGAGCTTGGATTGCATATCTAATTGAATCTAAATGGGAAAATAGAGAATTATCCATTAACACAGATGAAGAATTAGCTAAATTTATCGAAGTAGAAGAGACTAGATATAATGAAGATGCTGAAATTGAACAGCACTACAAATACCGTTAAACGGTGATTTTTTTGCAGAGTTCACAAACTTTTGAAAATCTTAGAAATGATTTTCCAATTCTAAGTAGAACGGTAAGAGAAAATAAACCTCTTGTTTATCTTGATAATGCATCCACTACTCAAAAACCAAATCAAGTAATAGATGCCATTAATGATTATTACCGAAATCATAACGCCAATATTCATAGGGCTGTTTATGCTCTTGCTGAAGAAGCTACTGAAGCCTATGAACAAACCCGAGATAAAATTGCAAATTTTATTAACATAAAAGATCGTCAAGAAATAATTTTTGTTAGGGGAACAACTGAGGCAATAAATTTAGTCGCATATGCTTGGGGTAGACCTCATATCAATGAAGGTGACATAATTGTAACTACTGAATATGAACATCATAGTAACATCGTTCCATGGCAACTTTTGACTCAAGAAAAAAAGGCAAAATTAGAATACATTGGAATGGATGATAATGGTGAATTAATTTTAGATGATTTAGACAAACTCATTGCAACCGGCAAAGTAAAACTAGTAACTTTTAGTTTAATGTCTAATGTTTTAGGAACAATTACCGATGCTGAAAAAATTATTCAAAAATGCAAATCTGCTGGAATCCCTACTCTGATTGATGGTGCACAAGCAGTTCCTCACATGAAAGTTGATCTTCAAAACTTGGGATGTGATTTCTTTGCATTCTCTGGTCACAAAATGCTAGGTCCAACTGGAATTGGTGTTTTATGGGTTAGAAAATCTGTTCTAGAAACAATGAATCCATTTCATGGCGGTGGAGATATGATTCGTGAAGTCCACAAATACGAAACAACATGGAATGATTTACCTTACAAATTTGAAGCAGGAACTCCAAACATTGCTGATGTAGTTGGATTCGGTGCAGCCATCGATTACTTGTCAAAAATTGGAATGGACAATATTAGAGAACATGAAATTGAACTAACACAATATGCTATTGAACAACTCTCTAAAGTTAAGGGCTTGCATATTTACGGTACTCAAGATATTTCAAAAAGAGGTGGAGTGATATCTTTTAATTTTGCAGATGTTCATCCACATGACGTTGCCCAAATTATAGATGAACAAGGAATTGCAGTAAGATCAGGACATCATTGTGCACAAGTATTAATGGAAAGATTGAATGTGGCTGCAACATCAAGAGCTAGTTTTTATTTATACAATACAAAAAATGATGTCGACGTGTTAGTAAATTCATTAAATAGGGTAGCAGAGGTGTTTAAACTATGAGTGGTAACGCAGACATTTATCATGAAATGATAGTTGATTATTCTAGAAACCCCATAAACTATGGTGAAATTGAAAATCCTGACGTTACATTTCATGATGCAAATCCCTTGTGCGGTGATAGTATTGACATTGATATGAAAATTGATGAAAATAAAGTAACTGATATCAAATTTCATGGTAGAGGTTGTGCAATCTGCATGGCTTGCTCTTCTGTTTTGACCGAAATTACTAAAGGAAAAACACTGGATGATGTAAGGGCAATTCAAAAAAATGATGTGTTAGGTGAATTAGGTCTAGAACATTTACAGGCTGTTAGAATAAAATGTGCCTTATTGTCACTGAAGGTTCTAAAATCAGCACTGTATACATACATTGGAAAGAATATTGATAATTCTGAAGATGCCAATAAATTAAAAGAAGAAGCAGCAAATTTGTATTGATATGAGTTACTCTCCTTCTATTCCAGTTGAATTACAAATTAGAAAGATAATTTTTGAAAAATTTAATGAACCTGACTTAAAATTCACCAATGATGAAATATTTGAAATCCTTAAAAATACTGGAGATATCGATCCTACTTGGATAGTCGATGACACTGAAAAATATTTTTTAGATTTATGTGATTCAGGTTTAGCAAGAAATATCGCCCAAAACTTCACAACCATTTGGATGAAATTATTTGAATCCTCTGAAAAATTTCATTGTAGCTCTTGTAACAATGATGTATACCTTGGTCCAGAAGAGGATAGAATTTGTCCGAACTCTAATTGTAAATCAACTATTAGTTGAATATCTTTCCTTAGCCTCTTCTAGTGCTTTGATCATTGGTAATTTCTCACCTGTTAGATAAAGTACCAAAGCACCTCCTGCAGTACTAATGTGATCAATTTTGTCTGCTAATCCTTGTTGTTTTAATGCTGTAGTTAGGTGGCCTCCACTAACAATAGTAGTTGCCATAGAATTAGCTACTGCAGTTAGAAGTGATTTCGTTCCATAGCTAAATTTTTCTTTTTCAAAAAATCCTGCTGGTCCACTAATGAAAACTGTACCTGCACCAGAAATTAATTTTGAATAATACTCTACAGTTTTAGGTCCCAAATCAAAAATTTTATCTCCTTTTCCCATCTCTCTCACATCCATCTCGACTCTTTGTCCATCTTTATCAATGGCAATATCGACTGGAGTTGCAAAAACGTCTGGATATTCGCCAATCAATGTATGAGCTTTAGCTACTACCTCATCTTCCCTCTTTATTCCTAAAGGTGATTTGATTCTTGCTTGAGCTCTCATGAACACATTTCCAATTAAACCAGTAAGTAACACATGATCAGCTCGACCATTCTGAATAAGTAATTTTATTGCCTCTAATCTGTCTGGAACTTTGGAGCCTCCTAAAACAATAACATGTGGTGCTTTAGCTACGGTCATAATTTGATCTAAATTTCTTACTTCTCGTTCAACAATTCTACCTGCACATGCGGGAAGTACTTGAGGAAATCCCACAATGGATGGATGTGACCTGTGAGCACTAGGAAATGAATCTAAAACACATAGATCAAATAATTTAGCTAATCTTGAAACCATTATCGTGTTTGCAGCATTTTCAGGCGTAAACTCATAGTTTTCTTCTGCACACAGTCTTAGATTATCAAGAAGGAGAATTTCTCCATCTTCAAGTTCTTTAATTGCTTTTTGAGCAGCTTCTCCAATTACATCTTCAACATATTTGATTTTTTTATTCATTAATTTTTCTAAAACTTTTGCATGCTTGTCCATACCTGTGTAATCATTATTTCCGACTCTTCCTTGATGAGATGCAATTACCACTTTTGCATCTTCAAGAGATTTTAGGGTCTCAATTGCTTCCTCTATTCTTTTTGTACCTAAAATTTCAAGTGTATCTGGATCTATTGGACAATTCATGTCCATTCTTACAAAAACGGTTTTTCCTTTAAGATCAAAATCATCTAGTGTGAGAACCTTCACATTTTCTGCTATGCCTCACTTGGTTAAAATCTTTAAGCCGATCAAAAAATGAATTACTAAAACTATTAAAAAATTTGAAAAAAATTAAAAGATACAAACAATTCAAGAAATTACTTGCAAAGTTGGCTTTTTGATTTTAGGTCTCGTTCATTTGTTTTATTGGCAATTTTATTTTTGTTTTTAACATTATTGGTATATTCTGAAACCACCAAAATATTTGATGAAAGTATCATTGATTTTTTTAGGGATAATTCCGGAAATCCAGTTTTGGACATGGTGATGCAAATAATCACTGAAAGTGGAGATGTTTTTAACATGCTAATGTTTGGAATTCTAATACTCTTTATCCCCAAAACCAGGAGGGTAGGAATTACATTGATGATATTGATTGTCATTTCTACATTATTAACTGGATATATCAAATGTGGTGTTGATAGAGATAGACCTGAATTTAACTATGAAGGAGTTCCATTCCCAGTAGAAATTAGTAAAGATACATTTGCACTTTTTTGTGAAGGTGGATTTAATGCCTCTTATCCGTCTGGACATGCGGCGCGTTCTATGATTTTTGCAATTGTTCTAGGATTTGCACTATCCAACAGATTTCCACATGGGGCGTATTTGATGTTCCTATATCCTTTATTGGTATCGGTTAGTAGAATCTACGTTCTACAACATTACCCAATGGATGTAATTGGTGGAACTGTTATTGGAATTATGTTGGCTGGTGTTCTTGCTAACAGAACAAAACTCTACAAAATCTTTGAAAAATCAAAAACCTAATTGAGTTAAAACTGTGTCACTAATTAGAACAATTGCATAATGCTCATCATCATGATGATATGTCCAATATCTTACATTTCGAATTTCATTTTTTTGCCTTAATCCATGGGTAACTCCTGTCGTAACGGTAAATCCTATCCTCTTGGCCAATTTTGATTCTTTTGGCATCAACACCCTGTATCCTCCATTCTGATTCACAAATCCTTCATTAACCATATCTTGAACCGCATTAAGGGCATCTTTTTCATCAACAAGATCATATGTCTTAATAATTGGAATATCCTTTGGATGAAAATCCATAGGACAATTTACATTGCATGATTAATATTTCTTAGATCATTTTGCGATCATTCTTGTCAAATTTCTTTACAGAAAAGTCAAATGATTATTATGTTAACAACTTAATCCCATGTAGTTTCACATTTTTTTTATTGACTGGATTAGAACAAACAATTAACGAATTAAATAAAAAATATCAAAGTACAAAAAGAGATCGACGAAATTTAGAAAATCAGTTACAAGTAGCAATTAAAACTTCCGACCGTACTTCATCAAACTTGAAAAATATAGATAAAAAAATTGAACTTGAAAATGAAACCGCCGTTGATTATTCTGCAATTCTAAATCAAAAAAACTCACAAATTGAAAGTATTACAAGACTAATCGAGAATGCCAAAAATAGGATAGAAAATGAAGAAAATTCTTTAGAGCAAGCAAAACAGGATGTTGAATATGCAGACACTCCTGAGGAACGTGTTTCTGCAGAAACTAGAGTTCGTTTAATAGAAAATCAAATTTCTGAACTAAACAATGAAATTAAAAGCAGAGAAAAAACCCAACAAAGAATTTCAAAAGAAATTGATGATATTTCTGGTAAAAAGGTCACTGTTGATAATCAATTAAAAAAGCAATCAAAAACAAAATCCAATATACGAAGTACTTTATCAGAAAGTAAAAAATCTGCCAGAGATGCTTCAAAAGAACTAAAACAAAAACTCTTGGCAGAAGAAAAAGCCAGAAAAATACTAGAAAATGCTAAGATCAGGCTCACAAAATTAAAAGCAAAAAAGAAAACAGCTCCAAAGAGAAAAGCAACTAAAAAGACTGCAGCAAAA
>VMDM01000025.1 GCA_008080815.1 Candidatus Nitrosopumilus sp. | reverse complement strand
GAACCAGAACCAGAACCAGAACCAGAACCAGAACCAGAACCAGAACCAGAACCAACACCAGAACACACTAACGATTCAAGCAATACTCACGAAGATAGAAATATTATTTTTGTAGGTACAAAACCAATCATGACTTATGTTTCTGCAACTTTAACACAATTATCCACCAGAACAACAGTCACAATAAAAGCAAGAGGCAAGCGTATCACTCAGGCAGTTGATGTTTCACAAATGATTGTTAAAAGAATGGATTCTGTTGGATATGTAATATCTGATGTTAGAATTTCCTCTGATTCATTAACTTCGCAGGATGGTAAAACAAGAAGTGTATCTACAATGGAAATAGATATCTCAAAAAATTAATTCTCATACCAGTTTTTACTTAAAAATTTTGTACGTCGATTAGAAATTTTATCCCATAAAATATCATCACACCGCTTAATGATGTCATAATTATTTTAAAAATTTTCTTTGAAATAAAGTCTGAACTTTTTTTAGCAATTATTCCAGTAATGCCTAACCAAACAAAATCCATCCAAACATGGATTAAAAATAAAATAATTAATCCAATAAATCCCCATATCATCATTGAATCTGAAATTAGTTTAAGCCCAATTGTCACCCACCAAATAATGAAAAATGGATTCAATCCACTCAAAACAATTCCCGTGATGATTGGATTTTGTTTAGATTCTTTCTGAATATTTTTTGAATCTCTAAACGTTGTTACAATTTGAAAAATTCCAAAGAAGAAAAGTGTAATGGCACCTAGAATTGAAATTATTGTTGTTATCTCTGGAATAAATTCAATTGAAAAAATCCCAATCCCTAAAAATATTATTAATGGAAGTTCAATGACTGAATGCCCAACTGCAACTTTGATTCCTGAATATCTGATTTTCTTTAAACCTAATGAAATGTTTGCAGCAAATAATGGACCTGGAGCCATCACTCCGGATGCGGAAATCAGAATAACCAGTAATGCAAAATCAACAAATTCTTTCATTTTTAAAATATTATTTTAGAAATCTAATATTTTATCTATACATTGAATCTCTTAGATTCTTTGAACCTTCATCGGCTTCTTTGATTACCACTTCGGCTTTTTCTGCCTCCTGTTGTAGAGATGGAATGTCACAAGATGTTCCTGGAATAAGTTGTGACATAGCCATACATAATTGAGCACTGGATCTGAAATCTGGTCCATTTCCATCTGTTTGGAAAATCAACACAATTACTTCCTGACCTGTAATGCTTGCTTCATTAAGTAACATTCCAGGAATTCCTGGAACCGTTCCATGTTCAAGAACTTTCAAACCTGCATTTCTGACTTTTTCTCTAGCACTTTCAGTACTGCCAATTCCAATCATTGTTTCTCCTCCTTCAGTTGTTTTTACTGCAATACTACTGACGATTAATTTTATTTTGTGTTTTTGTGCCCATTTCAACATTGTTTTAGCTGCTACACGATGCAGTGATTGGTCTAATGTTAGATATGAAAGAAAAATACTTACTTTGAGATCTTCATTTACAAAAATTCTTGATGGATAATTTGGTTTTCCATTTTTGATTATACTAATTGGTGGAAATGCATCAGAATCAATTATCCCGCCAAGTTGAAAATTTGAAGTATGTACCATTGATTCTGTAGCAATTGCACTACTGAACCCTGCTGATGGAAATCCATCAATAAGATATCCCTCTTCGAGATTAAGTGGTTTTAATTCTTTAATTCTAATTTTAGGAAACATGATGTAAATGATTTTTTTCTAATAATATAGTTTATCGTCTGTTTCCTATTGTAATTTTTTAGAAACTGCAGCAAAAATAAAAGGCAAAATAGTTGTTACTTCTGCATGTAGTGTTGATTGTTTTGCCTCTTGAGTAACTTTGCCCCATGATATTGCTTCTCTAACTAATGCTCCACTCAAACTTCCATCAAATTCTTGTGCAGTGGTGATGTAGAATGCGTAATCTAATCCTTCACGATATTGATTCCACCATAGTGTGTGGTGTTTAGAAATTCCACCTCCAATCATAAATGCGCCTGATTTTTCTGCTTTGAAAATTAATCCTGAAAGTAAATCGGCATCTTTTGTAAGGTTTAGTCTAAAATCTGCATGATTTTGACAAAATAACCAAATTTGACTCCCTACAGCTCCATCCATAATACCTGGAACAACTACATTCACATTATTTTTGTAAGCCCAATACAGGAATGAATCTTCTCCAAGATGTTTACCAATCATCTGGCAAATTTCTGATGTTCCCATCTCTCTAACCCCATTGTTGTATTCTTCAGTCAGAAACTGTTGCATTTTTTCTTCAATTAGTGGACCGTAACTATTGACTGGAACCAATACATTTCCCAATCTATGAATTTCTTGATCTGCTAGTTGATTGTCATCCATAGTGAATGATCCTTCCTTGTAACTTGAGAAATGTCTAGCAATGTCATGGTCCAATGCACCACACGTGGTAATTGTAACATCAAACCATTTTTTTCTTAACATATCTCTAATAATTCCACGTAGTCCTGTCGATACAACTGCTCCTACAAACGAAACAAATCTAAGACATTTTTCATCATGAATCATTTCTGTTAAGATATCTACACCCGCTGAAAGATTCACTGATTCAAACCCTCCTGATTGAGAAATCTCGGAAAAAATTTTTTCAATTGAACTATTTTCGTCTATATTGATATCTTTGACATCTCTACCTGGTGTAATCATATTATGTGATAACCCAAACGGTATATTATTCTGACTTTCAATATTCTAGGAAAACCTTAAAACCGTCAAATATTACCAAAATTCGAATGGCTGGAAGAATTAAAGTTGGTTTAGTCGGAATTGGAAACTGTTTTGCAGGTCTTATTCAAGGAATTGAATATTACAGACTAAATCCTTCCCAAGAAGTTACTGGTATTATTCATGATAAACTAGCTGGATATGGCATTCATGATATCGACTTTGTTTGTGGTTTTGATGTTGGTGAAAATAAAGTTGGAAAACCTCTTCACGAAGCAATTTACGCTTATCCAAATATGGTAGATTGGATTCCTAAAGATGAATTACCAAAAAAAGATTCAATGATATTTGAAAGTCCAGTTTTAGATGGTGTCGGTTTATGGGTTGAAAATAGAATAAAGCCTATAGAAAGTAAGAAATCCATTGAGGAACTAACATCTGAAATCAAACAGGTAATCAAAGATACAGGTGTAGAAATTATAGTTTCATATCTTCCAGTTGGTTCTGACAAGGCAACAGAATTTTGGGCACAAATTTGTCTTGATACTAATACTGCATTTGTTAATTGCATACCCTCTTTTATCGCATCTGATGAAACTTGGGCTAAAAAATTCACTGAAAAAAATATTCCATGTATTGGTGATGATATCAAAGGACAAGTTGGTGCAACTATTGTTCATAGAACACTTGCAAAACTTTGTAACGATCGTGGAACAAAAATTGAAAAGACATACCAAATCAATGTTGGTGGAAATACTGATTTTCTAAATATGAAAGAACAAGATAGATTAGTTTCTAAAAAAATATCAAAAACTGAGAGTGTACAAAGTCAACTAAATACTAGATTAGATGATGATCAAATCTATGTAGGTCCATCTGATTTTATTCCATTTCTAGGCAATACAAAATTAATGTTCATGAGAATTGAAGGAAGACAATGGGCAAATATCCCATACAATATGGAAGTTAGACTCGAAGTTGATGATAAAGCAAATTCTGCCGGAATTGTAATTGATGCAATCAGATTGGCAAAAATCGCATTAGATAGGGGTGTTGGCGGTCCAATCAAACCAGCTAGTGCTTATTTGATGAAACACCCCATAGAACAAAAAGCAGATGTTGTTGCCAAGGCTGAATGTGAAAAATTCGTAGCCGGTGACTAGGAAAATCTCTTAAAATCTGAAAATCTCTTTTTTCTTAGCCTATCCAATTCCTTCAAATCAATATTTTTTATTATTATTCCATTTCTATCTGGAATTGATAATGTTGTTCTTACAATTTTGTTCTTTTCTTTCATACTAACTATCATGCTATTTCCTCCAAATTTTTTATCTTGAACATTTGCACCTACTATTGGAATTCTGTTTTCTAGGGCTCTAACCTGAACATACATTTTCCATGGTTCTATGCCTGCTTTGACAATCCTACTGGGCGATAATAATAACTGGGCTCCTTTTTTAGCCATAGTCTGTGCAACATTTGGAAAAACCATATCATAGCAGACAATAATGCCAAATTTACAGGCTGTTTTAAAGACTGATGCCTCTTTACCTGGTTTCACTGTAATATTCTCATAATCATAAGGGTGAATTTTTGCTTGATGCCCAATAATCTCTCCATTTGGACCAATAATTGGGGCTAGTATCTTTGTGATATTTTTCTTCTTTTGAAAAAAAGCACCTGGAATAATGGTCATTCCGAACTCTTTTGAAATCTGCTTGAATGGTAAAAACTCCTTATCAAAATCATTAATGAAATTATTTTGTAGCCACTGTTCTGGTAAACAAACAATGTCAACTTCATTTCTAGATATTTTCTCTAAATTTTCAGAAATCTTCTCAATTCCTTTCTGATTATTACTAAATGAACTTGTTTGAATTACTCCGATCTTTACCATGATGATCTTGAGAAAAAATTATCACTACTTAATATTTTTGAAATCAACCGCTACCAAAAATATGATATCAAAACAAGAAAAATTGATCAATAATGTCAACTAAACTTGTTAATCATTGATTATCACACCAATCGACTAATTTTTCATATGGTTCATGTTAAAAAAGTTGAAATTTTCGGATTCAAATCATTTGGATTCAAAAATACCACTGTAAATTTTGAACCTGGTTTAGTATCGATCTCTGGACCAAACGGTTCTGGTAAAAGTAACATTTTAGATGCGATCATTTTTGCAATGGGTGAAAATAAACCAAAAGTAATGCGTGTTGATAAATTAAGATCATTAATTCATGATATTGAAGGAAACCAACGTGGACCAAAAATGGCACGTTCTAGTGTCCATTTTGATAATTCCGATAGAAAAATTCCAGTAGATTCCGACACCGTCGAAATTACTAGAGAAATGGATGCTAATGGGGAAAATTCTTATTATTTGAACAAAAAGCCAACTACTCGTAGTCATGTTTTAGATTTGTTAGATATGGCAAATGCTGGTTTAGGTCAACTTAATGCAGTTCAACAAGGAACTGTGACAAGAATTTCTGAATTTACTTCTGAAGAAAAAAGAAAAACAATCGAGGATCTGATTGGATTATCCTATTTTGATGAAAAAAAGAGTGAATCTGTAAAACAATTAGATGAGGCAGACAGAAGATTGGAAATCGCCCTAGCAAAAATGGGTGAGATTAAAAAAAGAATAGATGAATTAGAAGAGGAACGTAATCAAAAACTAAGACATGATTTGTTAGAAAGAGAAGTAAACCGTTACAAAGCAATTTCGGCTGCCAATAAATTAAAACAAATCACAATTCACAAAGATGAAAAAGAGAAAAATCTACATGAAATAGTAACTGAAGTCTCAAAATTGGATACGACTAGAACAGAAATTAGAAGTAAAATAAAAAATCTTGAAGAAGAAAAATCAAAAATAATGACTGATGCAAATAATTACACGCAGGCTAAATCTAGATTAGATTCTGAAATTAGTGCTGCAATGGAACAATATGAAACTCATAATAGTGCTATTTCTGCATCACAAAAACGAATTCAACAAATAAACAATAGGATTCCTGAAATAAAAAATGAAATCACTGAAATTGAAAAATTTAGAACTGACTTACAAACTCAAATTGAATCTGCAAAAAAATCCATTGAAGAAACTATCACAAAAAGAAATTCTATAAACCAATTAATGGAATCAGTTGATGTTAAAAGAAACGAGATACTAAAAGAACAATCAATTGCTGCTGAAAAGAAATCTGAAATTGATCAAAAAATTAAATCATTAAATGATGAACTAAATAAAGCAAACTTACATCTTTCAAAAATTCAAAATGAATTAGATGAATCCAAAAACAAAATCGTCTCAAATCAAAATCGTTTAACTGAGTTAACTACCGCAATTGATGTCTTAAAAAATTCTGATAGTCAATTAGAAAAAATGACATCAAATCACACATCAACTATATCTGAAATAAAATCTAGAATTGAAACTTTACAACAAAAGAAATCTAAAATAATCAATGATATGGAAGAATGGGCTATAATTTTAGAAAAATCAAATAAAACAGCTACTCATTATGAATCTAAAATTAAAACTGTTAAAGGATTCATGCATGAAGATTACAGCGTTGCAAAATTAAAAGAAGATTCTGAAAAACTTGGTATAGTTGGTTTAGTCTATGAGATGATAAGCTGGGATAAAAAATACGAGCGCCCAATATTGGCAGTAAGCTCTGATTGGATTAAAGCCATTGTTGTACAAGACTTTGCAACACTATTGGGGATTGCAGAATTTGCAAGATCACAAAAACTACCAAAGCTCAAAATAATTCCATTGGACTCTATTCCTAAATTTAGGCTCAATATGCCCAACAATTCCGGAATTTTAGGTGTACTGTCTAATTATGTAAATTGTGATGAAAGGTATAGTGAACTCAAAACATTTCTCTTTGGAAATGTCGTTTTAACTGAAAACCGGGAAACTGCGTACCAAGTATCTCAAAATGGAATTAAAGCAGTAACAATTGATGGTGAATTCTTTGAAGCAAAAGGTGGCACTGTTGTTATTGATAACAACTCAAAAATTTCAAAACTGACAAAATTAATTTCAATGAGTAGTGATATTGATGGTTTATTCAATTCAATTAATCTTGTTAAAAAAATTATGTTAGAAAAAAAGAATTCTATCAAAAAAATGGATGATTTAATTTCTAACTATTCGCAAAGACTTTCACTATCTGAAACATCACTAGCTTCAACTAGTGAAAATTTATCAAATATTAAACCACGAATTTCCTCCACCATCCAAATTATTGAACAATTAGAAAAAAGAATAATTGGACTTGATGAAAGAGAAAAAATAATTATCTCTGAAATTTCTACTGAAACATCACATGTTGAATCACTACAAGAAAGAATTTCCATTGTTGAAGAAAATTATGCTAGTGGAGAACAAACAAGAATTGCAACTGAATTATCAAAAATAAATCTCCAAAAATCTGAAATTGAAAAACAATACACTGAGATATCAAATGAATTTAGAAACAAATCTTCAGAATTAACAAATATTGAAACTAAGGATAATAGTAAAAAATCTGAAATCAACCGGCTAAATGATGAAATTAGTTCACTGTCATCTCAAATTAATGAAGCAGAAGAGAAAATTAAAACTGAAACTGAACTAAGAGAAACAAAAAATCAAATTTTAGTTGGATTAAGAGAAAAAGAGCAGGAATTAATCTCTACGTCAGGCTCATCAATTGGACAAATTAAAGAATTTGATGATCAATTGAAAACTCTCCAAGAACAAGATAAAGATTTGACTAAAGACATTAACACCTATGAACGACAAACTGATTCTCTTACACGGGACCTTAAGGAAATAAATGAAAATTCTTCTAAACTTAATCAAATTTTATCTGCATTTGGTTTTACAAAAAATATGGAAACTTTTGATGTTGATAATTTGGTAAATGGATTGAATGTTGAATTGCAATCACTAACTGCATTAAATGCAAAAGCTCCTGAAACTTATTTGGAGGTTTCATATGGATATCGTTCAATGTCTACTAGGAAGAATTCTCTTGAAGAAGAAAGAAACAGTATAGTCAAATTCATTGAAGATATTGAACGAGATAAAAGACAAACATTCCTGGATGCATTTGATAAAGTCGATAAAGAAATTAGATTGATTTTCAATAAAATGACTGGCGGTAATGCCTGGTTGGAACTCCAAAATGAAGATGATATTTTTAATTCAGGAATTTCTTACTTGATTCAATTTCCAAACAAACCAAAAAGAGAATCAACATCCATTAGTGGTGGTGAAAAAACTTTAGCAGCTATTGTATTTGTACTGGCACTACAAAAACTCAAACCATCACCATTCTATCTATTTGATGAAGTTGATGCACACCTTGATGCTCCAAACTCTGAAAGACTATCAAATATTTTGGAAGAGCGTTCAAAAGAAAGTCAATTCATTATGGTTTCTTTAAAAGATTCTGTTGTTCAAAAAGCAAAACTGATCTATGGTGTTTTCCCTAAAAACGGTGTATCAAATGTTGTCACTTACAAAGATAAACGAATGCCTTCTGTTAGAACAACTTGATTTAACTTAAGAAACAAGCACAATAGTGTTCTTCATTGATTTTCTCTAATTTAGGCTCAATCTGACACTTTTCAAACAAATATGGACATTTTGTTGCAAAAATACACCCATTAGTCTGTTGAATGTTTGAATTATCTTGTATTTTGATCTGTTTTTCTACCAAAAGATTATTGGGATTTGGTTCGGAAATTGCATTAATTAGGGCTTGGGTATAGGGATGTTTTGGATTTAATAGTACTTTGTCTATATTTCCCATCTCGACAATTTTACCTTTATACAAAATTCCTATTTTTTGTCCAAAAAATCTCGCTGTAGCTAGATCATGAGTAATGTATAGAAAAGAAATTTGATATTTTTCTTGAAGTTCTTCCATAATCTTCAACATCTCTGCTCGAATTGAAACATCTAACATTGAAACTGGTTCATCGGCGATTATTAGACTGGGTTTAATTGATAATGCTCTAGCTAATACAATTCTCTGTCGCTGCCCCCCTGATAACATATGTGGAAATTTTTCCAAAATATCTGATGAATTATCTAATTTAACTTCACGTAGAACTTCTATTACTCTATCATTGATTTCATCATCTGTTCCAAATTTATGAATACGTAAAGGTTCTGAAATGATGTCTTTAATTTTCATTCTTGGATTAATGGAATCATATGGATCCTGTTGAATCATTTGACAATTCATTCTGATTTTCTTTATTTTTGATTCTGAATCATCAATTATTTCATTATTAAAAATTACCTCTCCATTATCTTGAGAAATTGTTTTTAGAATTATTTTTCCAATTGTTGATTTTCCAGAACCTGATTCACCAGCTAATACAAAGACTTCTCCTTTTAGAATTGAAAATGATACATTATCTACAGCAATAACAACTGAATTACCTTTTTTTAAAATACCAGTTTTTGTAAATTTTTTTCCAAGATTTTTAATTTCTAATATATTTGTCAATGTATCACCTATTTTTTTCATATATATCAAGAATTGTTAAAATTATGATAAAGCATTTATTGTAAAAAACTTAATAATATTTTTAGGTTGTATCGAAATAATACTAATTTCAAAGAATACATTGTAAATTCACGCCTAAATTACTTTAAACCTAATTCGAAAGTAGAAAAAAATTCTTTTGCAGATGAAATTTCAGAGGGTTTGAATCAAAATTCTAAATTCATACAACCAAAATTTTTCTATGATTCAATTGGTTCTAGATTATTTGAGAAAATATGTTCATTACCTGAATACTATCCAACGAGAACTGAGATTTCAATACTAAAAAAACTTCAATCTGATTTACCAAATTTTCTAGATGGTGATTTTAGATTAATTGAATTAGGAAGTGGTTCTTCAACTAAAACTAGATTGATTTTGGATATTTTATCTAAAAATCAGAGTAAATTAGAATATTTTCCAATTGATATTTCAGAAATTTTAACTGAAAGCTCTGAATTACTATTGAAAGATTATCCTAAATTGAAAATTACTGGAATCATTGATACTTATGAGGGTGGTTTAGAATTTCTAAAAGATTATGATTCGAAAAATAATTTGATAATTTTTCTTGGTTCAAGTTATGGTAATTTTTCACCCGATGATGGTCTTGATTTTTTAATTAAAATTAATTCTATGATGAAATCAAATGACTTATTTCTAATTGGACTTGATCTTGTAAAAGATAAAAGCATTCTTGAATCTGCTTACAATGATTCTCAAAATATTACCGCAGAATTCAATCTTAACGTATTGAATAGAATCAATAATGAGCTTGATGCCAATTTTGTACTAGAAAATTTTAGACATTATTCCATCTATAATGATCAGAAACAAAGAATTGAGATGTATGTGGAATCGTTACTTAATCAAACTGTGACTATTGGCAAATCTTCTGACCAAATTTATCTTAAGAAAAATGAATTAATCCATACTGAATTTTCTCATAAATTCCAAATTCATCAAATTGAAAATCTTTTAAAACAATCTGGATTTAATTTAATAAAAATTTGGCTTGATGATAAACAACATTACTCATTATCATTGGCTTCTAAAAACTAAACATCCTCGGCACATCTGAATCCAGAAAATAGCCATCTCTCATCTAATCTGAAGAAATTTCTATAACTGCCTCTAATTGACATTTTTGGAGTTCCAAATGATCCTCCACGTAAAACTTTTTGATTTGAGAACCATTTGTCATTATATTCATCAAAACCTGTTTTAAATCCGGGATATCCAATAAACTCTGATGATGTCCATTCCCATACATCTCCAATCATATGTTCACATCCTGATGGACTAGAACCCTTGGGGAAATTCCCTAAATTTGTGCATCCCCAATGATAAGACTCTAATAAATTTGAATTTTCACTGGTTGGCTCACTATCTCCCCATGGGAAAATGAATTTTTTTTGTAGTTTTTCATCCCATAATGCAGCTTTTTCCCACTCTGCTTCGGTGGGCAGTCTTTTTCCAGCCCATTTACAATATGCGTCTGCCTCGTAGTAGCTGACATGACATACTGGTTCATTAGGATTAATTTTTCTAATTCCGAGAAAATCTCTTACATGCCATTCATCTCCAATTTTTTCCCAATACATTGGAGATTTCCAATTATTTTCTTTTACTTTTTCCCATCCATCAGATAACCAATACTTGTAGTCTTCATATCCTCCATCTTTCATAAATTTGAGAAATTCGGAGTTGGTTACAGGATATTTGTCAATCTTAAAATCATTCAAAAATACTTTATGTGATGGTAACTCTATGTCGTAGCAGAACTCTTCTCCATTATATCCTAATTCAAAAATTCCACCCTTGATTGAAATTGACTTGTTAGTAATTTGCTGATTTACCTCAATTGGATTTTTATTAATTGGTTTGTATTGTTCAGCTAACAAATGTTGTAAATCATATACTAGTAACTCTTGATGTTGACATTCATGATTAAATCCCATTATGATTAATTTTAGTTCATCACTATTGAATTCTGAATTTTTTATAAAATCGGTAACTCGTTCATTGATTATTTCAAAATATTGAAAGATCTCTTCAGTAGTTGGTCTTGAAACAATTCCTCTCAATCCTTTATCTTGAGGCACTCCAAATTGTTGATAATATGAATTCAAATATTCAGAAAACTCTTTGGAATAAAATTCATAATTTTTATTTATTTTACTCATAATAGCTTCATAAATCCAACTAACATGTCCTACATGCCATTTTGGAGGGCTCATGAAAACTGCTGTCTGTACTACAAAATCATCTTTTTCTAATGTTTTAACTAAATCCAATGTCCTATTTCTTGTTTCTAAAAATTTCTCTAACAAATTTTCCTTATTTTTTAATTGCAAAATATTTGACATATCTACATTGATATTTTTTATCTTAAATATTTGTTCTAGTATCCTCTTGCAAAAATTGGAATTGATTGACTAGTTTTTTTGCAAAAAATACAATTTGCAGTCGTATTTTCACTATTGAATGGAATTACTCTGATATCTGCACCAGTTTCTTCCTTGATTTTTTCTTCACATTCCAATGCTCCGCACCATGGGGCATGAATGAATCCGCCTCGCTCTATTTTTTCTTTGAATTCTGAATATTCTGAAATCTCAAATGTGTTCTCTTGAGCTTTTTCTTGGGCATTTTTTAACATTGTAGCCTGAATTTCTTCTAATATTGTTGAAATTTTTGAAATTTCATTAAAAGATATACTCGTTTTTTCTTTTTCAATTCTTTTTGCCAATACAATACTTTCCTTTTCTATATCCTTTGGTCCTAATTCTATTCTTAATGGAACTCCTTTCATTTCCCAGTCATTAAATTTGTAACCTGGTGAAATTCCTTCTCTTTCATCAACATGAACTCTAAAACCTAATTTTTCTATATTATCTCTAATTTCATTTGCTTTGGAGATTACAATATTTTTCATTTCTTCATTTTTGTAAATTGGAACAATTACTACTTGAATCGGTGCAACTTTTGGTGGTAATGATAATCCTTGATCATCTCCATGAACCATAATCATCGCACCGATTAATCTCCATGAAACTCCCCATGATGTTTGCCATGCAAAATGTTCTACATTATCTTTATCGGCAAATTTTACTTCAAATGGTTTAGAAAAATTCTGTGCTAGAAAATGTGATGTTCCCATTTGTAATGCTTTACCATCTGGCATAATTGCCTCCATAGTTGTTGTATATTTTGCACCAACAAATTTTTCTTTTTCACTTTTTTTTCCTGTAACCACTGGAATTGCTAATTCTTCTTCAACTGTTTTTTGGTATATCTCCAAAATTTCTAATACTTCATTTTCAGCTTCTTCTTGTGTTGTATGCACAGTATGTCCTTCTTGCCATAGAAATTCAGATGTTCTAAGAAATGGTTTAGTTGCTTTAATTTCTGCTCTTAATGCTGTATTCCAAAAATTAATTTTTAAAGGTAAATCTCTCCAACTCTGAATCCATTTTGAATATAGTGTGTATGCAAGAGTTTCTGACGTTGGTCTTAATGCCAATCTGTCTCCAATTTCATTTGTTCCTGAATGTGTAACCCAAAAAACTTCAGGATTGAAGCCTGCAAAATGCTTTTGTTCTTTACCCAGTAGTGATTCAGGAATTAAAATTGGTAGGAACCCATTTCTGATTCCCTTCTTTCTGAATTTTTTATCAAATGTTTCTTTGAGTGATTCCCAAATTGAATATCCGTCTGGTCGTAAAACAATTAGTCCTTTTACAGGTGCATAATCAGCAAGCTTTGCTTTTAGTACAACTTGTGTGTACCATTCACTAAAATCTTCATTTTTTGATACTGTAATACCAACTTCTTCTTTGCTCAAACTGAAATTCCTTTAATAATTTAATTAATGAGCTTTTCGAGAACTATTTCAAAGAATCGCCTTTACACAAAACTTTTCCAGTTACTCTACTTTGGAAATTAGGACACATAAAACATTGGATGAATTGTGTTTTTTCTTTTAATACTGGACAATCCACAAATTCTTGTTTCATTCTTTTGAGCATTTTTGGGCTGACTCCTTTTAACTTCAATTTTCCTTTATCGTCCATCATTCCAGCTTCTTTAAGATCTTTTTTTAATTGATCTGGGAGTTTTTGTTTGTCTTCAGTTTCGTGAATTTCTACTTCGTATTTGTGTTCTAATTCGTCCATGTCTATTCAGTTTTAATCCGTGATTTATTATTAGTGTTTTTGATCTCTTTATGTCTTAACTTTAATATAATTAGGAAATTTTTCAAAATTTGAAAACGATTGCTAGCAATTTTTGATGTTGAGGGTGTCCTATATGATGAAGAATATCTTCCAATTCTTGCAGAAAAATTAAACAAGGAAAAAGAAATCTGGGAAATCACAAAACAAGGAATTCAGGGAAAAATAAATTGGGAAGAAGGTCTTAGAACACGTGTTAATGCATTAAGAGGACTGGATGAAAAAATTTGTCAAGAAGTTTCTGATGGTTTACCGATAATGACAGGTGCAAAAGAGGCATGTGCTGCTCTAAAAGCAGCAGGTTGGAAATTGATGGCTGTATCTGGTGGATTTTCATTGATGATGGGTAGATTAAAAAATGAATTACAACTTGATCATGTTTTTTGTAATGAGTTAATCTTTAAAGATGGAAAACTTGATGGCGTAAAAATTAATGTTGATTCTGACAAAGCGAAATCAGCTAGAATCAAAATCCAAGAATGGGGTGAAAAAAAGGAAGATATTGTTTGTGTAGTAGATGGCGCCAATGATGTAAAACTATTTGATATCTGTGGATTGGGAATTGCTTATCGTGCCCAAGACCTAGTAAAAGATTTAGCAACCACATCTCTTGAAGAAAAGGATCTTTCTAAAATAATAGGTATCATCAATAACCACTTTAAATTAGAATTACAAATTCCTGCATAAACAATTTTTTAGTCCATTTTCTAATAGTTTTTGTTTGCAAATAATTCCTGTTACGATTAACAAAGAAATTCTTCCTGGTGATGATATTGTTGAGTTATTGATTAACTCATTTAAAATCCAAGAAAACGATATTGTAATTATTGCACAAAAAATAATTTCAAAACAAGAAGGAAGGATTGTTGAATTAAATTCAATTAAGCCCTCATTACTTTCAAACGGTATTGGGTCTCAATATTGTAAGGATCCCCGAATAATTGAATTGATTCTAAATGAATCTAAAAGAATAGTTCGGATGAACAACGGAATAATTATTGTTGAAAATAACAATGGTTTCATATGTGCAAATGCTGGAATTGATGAAAGTAATGTTGAGGAAGGTTTTGTTACATTACTTCCATTAGATTCAGATAAATCTGCCAATTCCATTAAATCTGAAATTTTCAGCAAATCAAAGAAACATGTTGGTGTAATAATTTCTGATACTTTTGGTAGACCATTTCGTATGGGTCAAACAAATTGTGCAATTGGAATTGCAGGCATAAATCCAATTATTGATTATGCTGGAATTAAAGACACTCATAATAGAACATTGAGAATCACTGCAATTGCAATTGCTGATGAAATTTCATCTGCTGCAGAATTGGTTATGGAAAAAGCAACAAACACTCCGATTGCAATTCTAAGAGATTTTGCATTTGATAAAAATTCTCATTCTATATCAGAAATGATTCGACCTGAAAATGAGGATCTTTTTAGATAAGCCTCAATAAGATTATAATCTGATAAAATTTTTCTCATTTAATGACAATTAAAGCGGAATTACACTGTCATAATTCATTTTCAAATTTCCATGTAGGTGAAGATGATCCACCATATGATTGCAATATTTCAATTCGTGATCAATTGGAAAGGACTCATATGCTCGGTTTGGATGCAATTTTTGTAACTAACCATAATACACTAGATGGATACAAAGAAATCTTAGAATACAAAAATGATCATGAAAAATTCAAATCAATCAGTGTGTATCCTGCTGAAGAAGTCACAATAGATACTGGTGCACATGTCTTGGCATATGGTATTCATGAAACAATTCCTTCTGGAATAACCCTTGATGAAGTAATTGATGAAGTCAAAAAACAGGGAGGTGTAACATCTGCTCCCCACCCATTTAGCCTGTTAGATGCATTAAGAGATGATGCAAAAAAATGTGACATGGTAGAGGTTTTCAATAGTAATAACGTTGATATCTTCTCAAATACAAGAGCTGCAGAATTTGCAATTGATAATAAAATGACTCAGGTGTCTGGAAGTGACTCTCATGTATTATCTACCCTAGGTAGATGTGTTAATCAAATTGATTCTGAAAATTCACTTGATGATATATTGTTCTCACTAAAAAGAGGAAAAATCTCAATTTTACAAACGGGTTATGCTAAAAGAAAGGAAACTATAGAGCATTTACAATACAAAGTTGATAATTCTAAAGATTATGTAATTGAATACATCTCCACAAATTACCCTAATGCAAAATGGCTTTTAAAATTCCTTTTAAGATTTTATGATGCAAATCAAAATAGTTACCTCTGGACATTATTCTATAATATTGGAATACACTTTATGAAAAGAATATCCCAAAAAATTAATTTTGAAAATATGGACCCCTCTTTTATGAAAGATAGGAATTTGTCCACTATGTTCAAAAGCGCATTTTGAGTAAAATTCTAAATAGATTTTAATATGCCAAAACAGACTTTATTTTGAAAATGTCTGAATCACAAGAAAAGAAATTGGATGCCACTGGATTATTCTGTCCTGAACCTGTATTTAGAACAAAAATTGAGATTGAAAGAATGCAAGTTGGTGAAACACTTACTGTTTCTGCAGATGATCCTGCTGCAGAAGATGATATTTCGAGATGGGTTACAAGAAATGGACATGAATTATTAGACATGTCTAAAGATGGCGAAGTAATTACTTTCAAAATTAAAAAGGTGAAATAATTTTCATCATGGAATCTGTCGCTCAAGAAGATACGCTTAATCGTGTTGGTAACACTCCTCTTGTAAAACTAAATTCTCTTTCTAAAAGTAATATTGATTTTTTTGCAAAATTGGAAGGACATAATCCATTTGGTTCTGTTAAAGATAGAGCTGCTTATTGGATGATTAAAGATGGCGAAGAAAAAGGATTACTCACTCGTGGTAAAAGTATAATCATTGAACCCACATCTGGAAATACTGGAATTGCTCTAACTGGAATTGCAAAATTGTTGGGTTATCAAGTAGAAATTGTTATACCAGAAAAAGCTAGTAATGAAACAAAAGAAATCATCAGAAACTTGGGAGCCAAAGTTTTTGAAACAAGTGATGATCTATGTCCAAAAGTTGGTGCCGGAACTGATCAAAGTATTGCATTAGCGACATCAATAGCATCATCTAGACCTGATACCTATTATTCTCCTAATCAATATGCCAATGAAGCAAATTTCAAAGGTCATTATGTTGGAACTGGACCTGAAATTTGGAAACAAACTGATGGAAAAATTACTCACTTTTTTACTGGTGTTGGAACCGGTGGAACAATTACTGGAATTGGTAGCTATCTTAAAGAAAAGAATCCTGAAATCAAAATTATTGGTTGTCAACCACAACAAAATCATCTCATTCAGGGCTGGAGAAATTTTGAAGAATCTGCAAAACCAGATCTTTTCTTAAAAAGAGAAAACGTTGTTGATGATTGGGCCCATGTAAATAATGAAGAAGCATTTTCCGTAGTTAAAGAAGTCTTTGAAAAAGATCATCTTTTGATTTCACCATCTTCTGCAGCAGTTTATGCATGCATGAAAAATTACACTTTTGATGAAAATTCATGCATAGTAGGAATTTTTGCCGATGATGGTAGAAAATTCCAAAGTGTCTATCAAAATCAAAATGTGTTCTCTGAATCTGAATTTGTTGAAGCACTAAAATCCGCAGAACATATGTCTAATCTTGCTTATTGATTTTTCCTTCAATCTGAAATTTGATATTTTTTTCATAGAATTCATTAAATTTTGAATTCATATCTTTTTCATGGGTTAAACAATTTTGAAATGACTCTGTAAAATTCATTTTTGATTCTTTTGACCACTTACTTTGTTGCATATCTTTTGAACTCATAATTGCAGGATTTTTAATTATCTCCTCGATGAATTTTTCAATTTTTGTAGTCATTTGTCTGTATTTACTAATTTTAAACAAGAAAATTTGGCTTTCTTCTGAATTAAATAATTTTAAAATTGAATAACACACGTTATAGTAAGAAATACATTTTTCTGAATAGTTTTGAAAATTTTCTAATTTAGTTTTCCAAAATTTTGAATCTTTGTTTGTCTCTATTTTATAATTAAAATTAATTTTGTTTACTTCTAAACCTATTCTTGATAATTCTTTACTTAATTCTATTACTTTTTCAATTTGTTCCATTTAACTACTAAAATTATCCTGATTCCGTTAGATATTTGTCAACATCAATTGCTGACATACATCCAAATGCTGCTGCAGTAATTGCCTGTCTGTAACTTCTATCATGAACATCTCCTGCGGCAAAAACGCCTTCAACACTGGTATGTGTTTTATTTTTCAATACTACGTATCCTTCATCATCTAATTCAATTTGATTCTTGAAAAGTTTTGTATTTGGTTCATGACCAATTGCCACAAATAATCCTCCTGCATTGATTGTTTTCTCTTCGTTTGTTTTCAGATTTTTAATAACTACTTGTTGCAATTTTTGCTCACCCTTGATGTCTGCTACTTCCGAATCCCAATGAAATTTTAATTTTGTATTATTAAATGCCCTTTCTTGCATTACTTTACTTGCTCTTAATTCACTTCTTCTATGAACTACATGTACTGTTGAACCAAATTTTGTCAAAAATGTTGCTTCCTCAATAGCAGAATCTCCTCCCCCGACAACAATTATTTCTTGATTTCTAAAAAATGGTCCATCACATGTTGCACAATATGAAACTCCTTTACCACCAAATGTTTGTTCACCTTCCAATCCTAATTTTCTAGGATTTGCTCCAGTTGCAATAATGATTGCTCTTCCTTCATATTCTTCTGACGCAGTTAGAACTTTCAATGGCTTTCTTCTGAAATCTACATCTACTGCTTCATCATCAATTATTGTAGTGCCCATTCTTTGACATTGTTTTCTCATATCCAACATTAGATCTGGACCCATTATTCCATTTTCGAAACCTGGAAAATTCTCTACCTCTGTAGTATTAACTAGTTGTCCTCCTGGTAAAATTCCTGATAAAATTAATGTGTCATATCCTGCTCTTGAACAATAAATTCCTGCAGTGTATCCTGATGGACCTGCACCGATAATTACTACATCAAATTTTGTTTTCTTTTTATCTGGCATTTTGGCACCATCATCATTATTTTGAATCAATGT
Organism: Candidatus Nitrosopumilus sp.; assembly: GCA_008080815.1. Classification (GTDB taxonomy): domain Archaea; phylum Thermoproteota; class Nitrososphaeria; order Nitrososphaerales; family Nitrosopumilaceae; genus Nitrosopumilus; species Nitrosopumilus brisbanensis. Next base: position 7,506 of record VMDM01000025.1, on the reverse strand, counting down.
GGTTCCTGCATCTGCTGCCATCATATCTTGTCTTTCAGTTTCAATAATTTAAGTGAATATATTTCTAAACATCATCATGATTTGTTAATTCAAGTTTCAATCAAGATTGAAAAATAATTTTTTATGTTTTGGACATAGTTTACTTTCAATTACATTCAAGTCGATCAAATCTTTTTGCCAATGTGAATTAAAAATTCTGCAAAAATCATTTTCACAAAATTCTTCTCCAGTTTCAATAAATGAAATTGCTTGCATTATGTATCCTTCCAATATCTGTGGTAATCTCAAATCATGATATGTTAAAAATTCACCTTGATATTTTTTTTCAATTTCAGATTCACTAATCTGTGAAAAATTCGTCATCATATCTAAATAGAATTTTTTAGGCTTTGCAGGTCCCTCAATAATACCTGAAGTTGAAATTATTGTTGGATTTCCTAGAAGAATGGCTCTTGCATGAAATCTATAGTCATTTTCATCAAATGTACAGATTAGTTTGTTCGTAATGATGATTGATAATACGCTGAGTGTATTTTCGTTATCTGGGAGAAAAGACGAAAATTTTTTTTGCATTTTAAATCCTTCATAAAATATCTCGTTTTGTTTCTGTTTTGTGTAATCATTTAACTTTTTTTCAAATTCATAATCTGATTCCTGATGTGGATTGTAGATGAACTTCTTCTTTAAATCATGAACTCTTAATTCTGAAAAAACCTGAGTAACTTTTTCAGAATTCGTCTCTATAAAATCATCACGTAATTCCACTTTAATTTTTAATTTTTCTTTAATGAATGAAAATAATTGATTTTTATTTATTTCTGGAGTTGAATCATCTGGATATAAAATAATTTTATTTATTCTCAAGAGTAGTACTATCTTTCTAATTCTCTAATTTTTTCTGCAGCAATTTCTGCAGCTCTTTTTCCTGAGAATAACATTGAACCAAATGTTGGACCCATTCTAGCTAATCCGTGAGTTTCAGTTACTGACATTCCAGCAGCAATTAGTCCTGGATACACTTCGCCTGTTTTATGAACAACATGTTCCTCACCATCGTTTACGTACATTGGTTCCATTCCTTTCCATTCTGCTAATCCTCTGTCTACTAATCTCTTAACAGCAACTGAATCATGTCCAGATGCATCAATGATAATTTTTGCTTCAAATGCAACAGGATCAACACAGGTAATGTTTCTTGGTAATGCTGAAACTGGCATCCAATTAACAACAATTCCCGCAACTCTTCCATTTTTCAAAACCAAATCATCAAATTTTGTTAATTGCAAAAATTTTACTCCTGCATCACATGCTGCAGAAATTAATTTTGAAACTGCATGAGGACCTGGTGTAAGATACAATCCTTCTTGTACTTGTTTGTAAGGTACTCCTAATTCGTCCCAAATCTTTTGTGCTGGTTCTCTAACTGTAACTGGATTCATCATATATCCACCTAACCAATAACCTCCTCCCAAGTAGTTATTTTGTTCAATAACTAAAACTTTGAATCCTAAATTAGATAATTCTCTACTTGCTGTTAATCCTGCAGGACCAGCGCCAATTATTATTACATCTGATTCTGCTCTGTCAATTAATACGTCATGAAATTCATCTGCAATTGCTCTAGTAATTTCTACTTCTCTAACGTCTGTAAAAATTTTAGATGATTTTTCTGCAACTGTTGCTTCTTGCATGCTTGAAATCTCTTTAGAACTAATTAATACTTTGCCACAATCAAAATTAGGTAAAACTAATTTTTTAATACAGGAAAATTTCTACCAATAATCAAAAATAACTCCTAAAAAATACCATTATCAAAAATTTATATCACAAACTAAATGACTTTTAGTGAATTGACAGTATCTAATCTTAAACAATCCCCACCTGAGTCACTAAAGGGTAAGATTGATTGGTCCAGAATGGACGAAGCAGAAAATTTTGCAAAAACCGTAAAACTCTATCGTCAGGGAAAATATGATGATGATAGTTTTAGAAGATTTAGACTTCAACATGGTGCATATGGAACACGTATGACCAGTGATTATGCGATGGTCAGAATTAAAGTTCCAGCTGGTGAAATTTATCCTTATCAACTAGAAAAAATTTCTCAATTAAGTGAGCAGTTCTCAATAGGTAGTGCCCACTTTTCAACTAGAGAAAATATTCAACTTCATTGGGTAATATTGGAAGATGTTTCAGAAATTTTCAGAGGTTTAGCTGAAGTTGGATTGACCTCTAGAGAAGCATGTGGAAATAGTGTGAGAAATGTAATGTGTAGTCCTTTATCTGGTGTTTGTGATAAAGAAGAATTTGATGCAACACCATATGCTCTAGCAACCGCAAAATTCTTCCTTAGAAATCCAATGGCTCAAAGTCTTCCTAGGAAATTTAAATTCAATTTTACATGTTGTGAGGAACACGGAATGGTTAGAATGGTTGATGTTGGATTGATTCCACAAATTCGAACTATTGATGGTACAGAACAAAGAGGATTCAAAATTTTTCTTGGTGGTGGATTGGGAAATCGTTCTTTTGTTGGTCATCAACTAGAAGATTTTACTCCTGAAGAAGATTTACTATATACTTCAATTGCAGTAATGCGAATTTTTGATAGAATGGGTGATAGGAAAAATCTTGCAAGAAATAGAATGAGATATCTTGTAAATGACATGGGATGGGAAAATTTCAAAAATCTAGTGATGAAAGAAAGAGCTATAGTAAGAGCAACTCAATCAGTTGTTACTCAACTTGATATTGATAAATCGCCAAATGAAATTAAAAGACCAATTAGAATTTCTGATGAGGGTGGAACCTCTACTCCAGATGGATATGCACGCTGGTTAAAGACAAATACCATTATTCAAAAACAATCTGAATACCGTTCTGTTTTCATCACCCTTGAAGCAGGAGATATCACATCAAATCAACTAAAATCTTTAGCAAACATCATTCAATCCTTTTCATCAGAAGGTAAAGCAAGAAATGGCTTCGTTCAAAACATTGCAATTAGATATGTTCATGAGGATGATTTACCTGCATTATATTCAGAATTACTTAAAGTAGGCCTTGCTAAAACTGGCTCTTTAACTATGACCTCACCCATAGGTTGTTCAGGTACTACCTCTTGTAATCTGGCTTTGACAAATTCTCATAGATTGGCAAAAGAAATTCAAAGAAAATTCCTTGAATTGAAATTAGATGAAGATGATGATCTTAGAGATTCATCAATAAAGATTAGTGGCTGTCCAAATTCCTGTGGACAGCATGGAATTGCAACTATTGGATTCTTTGGTGGAGGAGCTAGAATTGGTAAAGATATGTATGCAAATTATCAAATGCTTTTAGGTGGTCGTTCTGATGGTGACACTCGTCTTGGTGACACCTGCCTTAGGGTTCCAGCAAAAAGAGTTATCCCTGTAATTCTCAAAATTATCGAAGTCTTTAAAGAAAATAAAAAAGAAAATGATACACTAAAGACATGGATCCACCGTGTTGTAAATAATAGTGATGACTCCAAAATACAATCAATCAAAGACATTCAAAAATTACTGGAACCTGTAATTGTTCCTCCAACTAAAGATGATGATCCTGACTTTTATCTTGATTATGGAAGTGATTCTAGCTATCATACAAAAACTGGCAGAGGTGAATGTGCTGCTTGACATCACCCAAAATCACATCTGATGTTGATTCAGTTCGCTCCGAAGTTAGAGATAATAGTATTACATTAATCGATGTCCGACGTGAGGATGATTACAAAAAGGAACATATTCCAAATTCAATTAACTTACCATTAGCTAAACTATTGGCTGATGATTCTCCTGAAAATGTACAAAAATTAATTCAATCACTTGGAATCGGTGATGAAACCCGTGTAGTGATTTATGATGATACATTTGGTGCATTATCATCACGAGTTGCATGGACAATGGAATATCTAGGCCATTCTGATGTTTCTTTATTGGAGACAACCTTTTCTAATTGGAAAACATTGGGTTTGGAAACTGATACTACTATTCCTAATATTCAAAATAAAATACATTCAGTAAAATTACAACCTGAAATTTTAGCAACATCTGATTATCTAGAATCTGCAAAAAGTCGGGATGATGTACTGTTGATTGATAACAGAGAGCGCCTCAACTATCTTGAACAACATATTCCTGGTGCAATTAGTTTACCATATAGAACATTGGCTTCAAATGATAAAATTCTACGACCAAAAGAAGACATGAAGAGACTATTGGATAATCGTGGAATTTCTGGTAATTCTGAAATTATCACCTATTGTGGTAGTGTCGGAACTCTTTCTGGTCTTGCTTATTATGCTCTCAAATCTGCTGGGTTGCCCAATGCAAAATTATATGTACGCTCATTCAAGGAATGGAAAAATCTTCAAAAACCAACTGCAAAGCAAGAAGACGCTAATTACTGGGATTTATCTGCAGAGTAGTTAGGAAATTTCGTTTCTCAATTTCTTTGTTATTGTAACTTCTACATTGTCAAACAATGCTAGCATTTTTTCTTTATTCTCTATTAGGTAATCTACTCCTCTATCTTTTAGTCTAATTGACCACAATCTAATTTCTCTATGTTCGTCAAAGAAGGTTTCAATCATTTGTTCACCAGATTTTTTTGGATTAATAAATTCATCAAACACATCAATGGTTTTTTCAACTTCTTCTTCTTCAATGAATTCTTTTGCAGATTGAATTGCTTGACTTAACTCTTTGAGGTTTTTTACAGGTTTTGTTAATTTCTTTTTTGTAAGACCAAACATGTTTCTTTTTTCTGCACCCATCTTATCAGCAATGTTTGGTGCAAGATCATAAATTGGAATTCTTGATAAGCCATCTCGTTTTTCATTCTTGACAAGTAATCCTTTTTCTAAAAGTTTTGTAATTGCATTCTCTGCATCAGCTTTGTCCAACAATGTTGTCCAGACAATGGCTCCAATCGTGTGATATCCCTGACGAATTGATTCTAAAACTACAACTTCTTGAATTCTCTTAAAACCCTCTTCAATTCTTACATTTACAAAATCCTTATCTCTAATTGATTTTCTTGCATTTTTTACATCAATCTCAATTGCACGTTTCAATGCTTCTAATGCTTCTGGAACCTGATTAAGTAAAGACAAAAAACATGCTTTGTTGTACCATGCCATTCCATACGTTGGATCCGATTCAGTAGCTTTCTCTACTGCATCAAGTGCTTTGGAATAATTCTTTTGTTCATAATGAACTAATCCTTTAAGATTCCATGCTTCTGGATTGGTAACGTCAATATCTAAAATTCTGTCATAAACATTTAGAGCTCCTCCATGATCATCAGTATGGAATTTAGCATATCCTAACTTCAATAATGTCTCCACATTGTCTGGATCAACTCTTAATGCCTGTTCAAAGGCTATGATTGCATCTTCTAATTTTTCATCTGCCATGAAATTGACTCCTTTTCGGAATAATTTCTTACGATTATAATCAGAATCTACTAGTGATGTCTCTTCTACGACTTCATTTTTTTCTTCATCTTCGACTGATTTTTTACTGAAAGGTCTCTTCACTAGCTCAAAACTGGGTTTCATCTAGATAAATACCATCTGTTGGGTAAAATCCTGTTACCACCAAATCAAATAATGCGATCTAAAAACAGAAATACTTGAAATAAGCACAAACGAGTGTGTCAGTAGATTCAAAGATGGATGTTAGAGGTCAGGCACCTTTTAAACAATCTGGCGTATATGAAGTTCAAATCTCAATTGTGAATTCCAAACCCACTGACGATCAAATTAAAACAAAACAATTTTCTCCCTTATGGAAGGGCAACTATCACCTTCGAGTTAAAGATGGCTTATTCTCAGAAACTTTGGGTTCAAATGAAAACCCCATTCCAGAATCTGTAAAAAATTCTGATAAAATCTGGATAATTGTCTCTGACCTCTTTTCTTCACTATCATCAACTATTGAAATTGAATTAGAAGGACCATCTAGGAAATCTTCTGAATCTTCTTCAAAACCTTCAACAACTGAAAAACCAAAACCAAAACCCTCTACAAAACAAACATTTGATTATTCTCCAAATGCTGGACCACAAGGTCCAATGGGAGAACGTGGTCCTCCTGGAGATGAAGGTGACAAAGGTCCACAAGGTCCACCTGGTATTCAAGGCGAACGTGGTCCTTCTGGTGACAAAGGTCCAATTGGTTCAGCAGGTGACAAAGGTGACAAAGGACCAACTGGTGACAAAGGACCCAGTGGTGACAAAGGTCTAACTGGTGAAAGAGGACCTACTGGTGACAAAGGTCTAACTGGCGATAAAGGTGATAAAGGTGACAAAGGACCAACTGGACAAATTGGTGATAAAGGAGAAAAAGGTCCAACTGGACAAATTGGTGACAAAGGACCTTCCGGATTAAAAGGACCCACTGGTGATAAAGGAGAAAAAGGTCCAACTGGACAAATTGGTGACAAAGGACCAACTGGTTTACGTGGTCCTCCTGGAGAAAAAGGTGATCAAGGACCTGTCGGTCCATCTGGCGATAAAGGAATTACAGGACCTGCTGGTCCAATTGGAGAAAAAGGACCAACTGGTCAATCTGGTGTTCAAGGAGAAAAAGGAATTCAAGGTCCACCAGGTCCAATTGGAGAAAAAGGACCTGCTGGTCCAATTGGTGACAAAGGTCCACAAGGTCCACAAGGTCCACCTGGTGACAAAGGAATTACAGGTCCACAAGGAATCCCTGGTGACAAAGGTCCAATAGGTCCACAAGGAACTAATGGTGACAAAGGTCCAAAGGGTGAAGAAGGTCCAATTGGTGACAAAGGTCCACAAGGTCCACAAGGTCCTGCAGGTTCTAAAGGTCTAACTGGAGTTCCAGGTCCACAAGGAGAAAAAGGAGAAAAAGGTCCAGTAGGACTAATTGGTGACAAAGGTCTTACCGGTCCACAAGGTCCACCTGGTGACAAAGGTCCACAAGGTCCACAAGGTCCACAAGGAGAACGTGGTCCTGCAGGTCGCCCAGGAGAATCAGGTCCACAAGGTCCACAAGGAATTCAAGGTCCACAAGGAGAACGTGGACAAACTGGTCCAATTGGAACTATTGGAGAATCAGGTCCAAGAGGTGAACAGGGTCCAATAGGACAACAAGGTCCAAGAGGTCCACCAGGTCCACCTGGAGAAAAAGGTCCATCTGGAGGAATGTCTGTTGAACAAAAAGCATTATTCAAAGAACTATTGGAAATTCTAACTGAAAAAAATCTTCTTACAACTGAAGAGCAAATTAAATTGATGAGTTATTTGTATTGATGAAAAAATATTTTTAAAAAAATCTGAATAGTTCTCACTAGGAATTTTAGAAAAATGAAAACAATCGTCTACAGATGATTGTTAATTTTTGATCGATTTTATCGTCTTTTTGCTGCTGCTTTTCTCTTTGGAGCGGCTTTTCTCTTTGGAGCTGCCTTTCTCTTTGGAGCTGCTTTTTTAGCTGCAGTCTTTTTTGCTGCT
>VMDM01000023.1 GCA_008080815.1 Candidatus Nitrosopumilus sp. | reverse complement strand
AGTTCAAACTCAAACAGCACCTCCACCAAAACCAAAAGGTACACTTCCAAAGGGTGTAGGTGATTCACCATCAGTATCTGCAAATGTAGATGATGGAAAATCAAAAAAACAATCATTGGAGGACTATGAAGCTGATTATTTGAAAAGATTGGAGCAGAAAAAAATTGATGATGCAAAAGCCGCAGCAGAAGCAGCAGCCGCAGAAGCTAAAGCTCAAGCAGCAAAAGCAGCAGCCAATAAAAAAGCAGGTGCATTACCAAAAGGTTTTGAACCAGCAACAGCTCCAGAACCAGCTAAATCTTCTAGAGGAACCTTACCAAAGGGTTTCTAAACCCCTTTTTCATTATTAAAATCATCTAAAACTTCCTTTGAATGACCTGCCGGTTTTACCTTTGGATATATTTTGAAAATCTTACCTTTTTCATCAACGAGAAAAGTTGCTCTATTTACTCCCATGTATTCTCTTCCCATGAATTTCTTCAGTCCCCAAACACCAAATGATTTTGAAACTTCTTTTTCTACATCTGCCAATAATGGGAATTCTATCTTCATTTTTTCACAAAATTTCTTATGTGATGTAACATCATCTGGGCTAATCCCGATTACTTCTATTCCTGCTTTTTTGAATTTTTTATAATCCTTTGAAAACTCATCTGCCTCTGTAGTGCATCCGGGAGTGAAATCTTTTGGATAAAAGTAAATCACATGTTTTTTACCTTTGAAATCTGAGGATTTGATTTTATTCCCATTTGCATCCTCTAGTTCAAATTTTGGAACTTTTACTCCAACTTCTAACATATTGTCATTAAATTTTGTGTTAAATAAAAAATTTACAATTTCTAATGTTTTATGTTTCACTTACTCAGTCATGTTTATATTAACAAGAAAAATTGTCGGACTATGGTTAATCCAAAAGCATTTCTTGCAGAGGGAATTTCTACATTTGCACTAGTGTTCTTTGGACCTTTGTCCGTAATACTATCCGTTGTTGCTTTTGGTGATGGTTTATCGATTGAATCTATTATTATGATATCCTTGGCTCATGGTTCTGCTATTGCCTTTATGGTTTATGCATTTGGACACATTTCCGGTGCTCACATCAATCCAGCAGTAACTATTCCAATGATGATTACAAGAAAAATAGGAATTGCTGATGGTATTGGATATATTATTTCACAGATTATTGGTGCCATTATTGCTACTGCAACATTAAAAGCAATTTTCCCAATTATTGGTGAAAAAGTATTCTGGGGAGCACACGGTGGTCCAAGTGAATTAATCAATAATAATTTGATGTCAGGTTTAGTTTTAGAAATGATATTTACCTTCTTCCTAGTAACAGTCATCTTTATGACTGCTGCTCACAAAAAAGCTCCAAAGAGCGTATATGGTGCAGTAATAGGTGGAATGGTATTTTTGCTACACTTGATTGGCGTTCCTCTAACTGGAGCATCCATGAATCCAGCACGTTCATTATCTCCTGCTATAATGTCTGGAGATGCAGGATTGTGGGAAGTACAATGGATGTACTGGGTAGGACCAATTGTAGGGGGAATTATTGCTGGATTAATTATGAACTATCTCTATGTTCGCAAATCTGAACAGGAAGCATAATCTTCCCAACACTTTTAAAAATTAATTGAATATTTTCTATATGGAAGATCTTTTCCAAACACTCAATGATGAATTTAAAAAAACTTTGACAATTATTCAAACTATTGATACATCGAATATTTCATTGAATCAGATTGTTGAAACCTATTTTCAAATATCAAATATCTCATCAATGTGCAAACTAATTGAAAATTCTGAATCAATAGATTCGCAAAAATCAAATCAACTAGACCAAATCAAAAAAGAACTAATTGAAAATTTTGACAAAAACATCCACCCAAAAATAATCGAGTTTATCGAAAATGAAATTTTAACTTTAAAAAAACATATTGAATCTATTCCGCCTGAACAAACGCCGGAAGAAATTGAGAAATCTTCAAAATTATTTGATAAATTAAGAGAGTTGATGAGCACTAAAGAATTTGTTTTCCAATATGGAACGAGTTAGAATGACTTCAAATTACACACAACAACTCAAATTACTAAAAAATGATTTTTTAAAAAAATATAGTGGCCAGAGTAAAATACAAGAAATTTTACCTAATGATCCAGTTTCTAATTTGATAACTGATAATTTCCATTTATCTCAACTTCATCAATTTGTAAAAAATAATCCAATTTACTATAAATCACTACAAATGAAAATCAATGACATTTCCTGTACTGTGTATGAAGGAAACTTAGACCGATATTGGTTATCTAGCATCGAAAACACATCCAGCAAAGCTCCTTTTTCTCCTACTTGGTTACTATCAGCATACATTATCTCACAAATTGCAAAAAAATTAGGTTATTTGGAAATTGTTGATATTGGTTCTGGAGATGGCCGAATTGCGTATTGTGCAGAAATGAATAATTTGAAATCCATTAGTATTGAAATTGATTCACAATTATCACAATTACAAAATTCTATCACAAGTAAAACAAACTCAACACTCACAATAATGAATAATGATGCGACAAAGTGCGATTTTAGACAATTGGAATTGAGACATCCTTTGTTTTGTATTGGTGGTTTATCACAAATGGGTGGAAATTATTTAGGAACAGAAATTCTTCAACAATTATCACAATCTAAAAAATCCTTCAAAAAATTTGGTTTTTTATTTCCTGGAACAAACTCAAAAAAATACCCATCTGATCCTTTAGGTAGTGGAGGATGGGGAACATTGATTGGTAAATTTGAATTAAATATTTCAACTGAAGTTACTTTACCCACAATGTGGACATTCCATGAAATTGATGATACTCCGTATTTCTTTGTGAGTAAAAATGAGTAAAATTGTACTTTTTGATTTGGGTGGGGTTTTGGTAAATTGGAAAGATGAATGGTTATTTGCAGAAATCACAAAGCAATTTGATATTGAACATGATGTATTAAAGTCCAGATTTGACCAAAACATTGGTTCCCTATTTACTGGAAAAGTCACTGAAGAAAATTTTTGGCAAGTGGTATTAGATGGATATACTAATTCAAAAAATTACATCATTATAGATTCACTATTTTCCACAAAGTATTCAATAAATGAAAATATTCTTTATGAAATTTCAATTTTGAAAAAAACAAACGTGGCATATGGATTATTATCAAATATTACTGCCCCTACTAGAAAATTTTTAGACCAGACCGGATTATTTAATGATTTTAAAATTTCATTTTTTTCAGATTTATTGGGATTGGCAAAACCTGAACCCGAGATTTATCAATATGTTCTAAATTCTTTGTATCCTGAATATGATTCAATTCTTTTTGTTGATGATAAAGAAGAAAATATTACAGCAGCACAAAAATTTGGATTTGAAACAATATTGTATTCTCCTGAGACAGAAATAGGTTCAAAAATTGCTCAATTTTTAAATAAATAATTAATCACTCAAAACTAATTTCAAAGATTCAAATCTAGCCCATTGTCGAGAATTCTTGGACTCGTTGCATAGCTTGGATAGTGCGGATGCTTGCGGAGCATCAGGTCGCCGGTTCAAGTCCGGTCGGGTCCGCTTTTCATTTCTCAAAAACTTTGATTCTTTTTAAAAATACAGTTACTGCAACCATGTAACATACAGTTGCAATAATCTCTGAAATAATTGATGCCCAAAATGCTTCAATATTTATTTCTAGAAAATAGTATAATGATGGCCATCTGATACTTAGATAAACGATTTCTCCAAGACCAAAAGATGAGATTAATGAAATAATCTCTTTTTTAATTTCTGCTCTATCCATATTGTGATATCTTTTTCTATTGTCCAAATAGAATAACGCAGAGAAAATTGCAAAGTAAATTATGTATCCCCAAACAATTGTTAAGGTAGTCAGAAGTGAATGTTCTAGATAATCAAAAATTTGTGCTAAAATAGCTGACGAAATAGCTGATACAAGAAAACAAATTATGAAATTCCTATTGATTTTAATTAAATGTGAATTAAGCCTCATTTACACCGGAAAATTTCCGGCATAAATTAACTTTATGAGATTTAGAAAAATTATTTTAGTCTTGAAAAAATAATGTGTTATGGTTGAAACTGACTTTGATTTAGATGGGTTTGACAAATTCGGAATTCATAGAGATACTAAATCAAACTATGATGTTCAAGGTTATGACAAAGATGGCTTTAATGAGATGGGGAATCACAAACTAACCGGAACAAAATTTGATTCACGAGGATTCATGAAAAATGGTTTCAACCAAGATGGTATTCATAAGGATTCTGGAACAAAATATGATTTGAATGGTTTTGATATTGATAAAAATCATGAGGTGACTGGATCAAAATATTCACCTGATGGATTCGATATCAAAGGATTTAGTATTTCTGGCCTTCATAAAAATAACACAAATTTTGATAACCACGGTTATGATTGTCATGGTTTCAATCGATACGGTTTCAACCAACATGGAATTCACAAAGAAACTGGAACTAATTTTAATTTGAATGGGTTTGATAAATTTGGTTATGATCTTAATGGTTTTGATGAATTAGGATATTCAAAAAATGGTTTCAACCAAGATGGTGTTCATAAAGATACTGGGACAGAATATGATCTAGATGGATTTGATTTTGATGGTTGGAATATTGATAAAAAAAATAAAGAGACGGGAACTAAATACAATTTTTTGGGATATGATAAAACTGGATTTGATATTCGCGGTTTTAATAAAGATGGATTGAACCAAATTACTAACACAAGATTTGATTCTGATGGATATGATAAAACTGGATTTGATATTCGCGGTTTTGATATAGAGGGATATAACAAATTAACAAATTCAGATTTTGACATTAATGGTTTTTCAAAATCAGGAATTCATAATGAGACAGGAATTGAATTTGATAAAGACGGTTTTAATTTTAGAGGATTTAATTCCTGGGGAATTCATAAAATCACTGGAAAAAAATTTGATGAAAATGGCAATGATGAATATGGAACTAATTCAAAAACTGTTCAAAGTTAATGTTTATTATGACTAAAATTAAACATGTTTCATGAGTACTTTTGGTACGTCAGTATCATGTATGGATGGTAGAATACAAATCCCAATTCAAAAATGGCTTAATGCCAACCATGGAATTGATTTTGTAGATACAATAACTGAGCCTGGAATTGATAAAATAATTTCAGATGGTGGGAATCTTGATAATTTGAAAAAGAAAATTCAGATTTCAACTGAAAAACATAAATCTCAAATCATTGTTGTTTCTGGTCACTATGACTGTGCAGGAAATCCTGTATCAAACGATGAACACAAATCTCAAATCCAAAAAAGTGTTGAAATAATTTCATCTTGGAATTTGAATGTCAATGTTATTGGATTATGGGTAGATGATTCATGGAATGTTTGTCCTCTATAGTTTTAAGATTTGAATTTTTCAAATTTTATTAAAACATCTGGTCCTGGATTTCTTTTTGCTTCAACCGCAATTGGTGTTTCTCATTTAGTTCAATCCACTCGAGCTGGTGCAGAATTTGGTTTAATAATGATAATTTTTGTTGTTGCTGCAAATCTTCTAAAATACCCCTTCTTTGAATTTGCATCTAGGTATTCAAATTCAACTCAAACAAGTATAATCGATGGTTATAAAAAATTAGGACGATATGCATTACTTCTTTATTTTGGAATTACTGTCTCATCGATGTTTTTTGTAACTGGTGCTGTAGGATTTGTAACCTCTGGTTTTTTTTCAAATCTGTTTGGAATGGAACAACAAAGTGATTTTTCAATAATAATTTTATTTTTTATTTGCGTAACGATCCTAATTGTTGGAAAATATCGTATTCTAGATAATCTAATTAAGCTCACTGCTATTTGTTTACTTGTTTCTACATTACTGGCATTTGTTTTAACTATTAACAATGGCCCAGTAGAAATAGCTCCTACATTTCAGGCAAAAGAACTATGGAATACATCTGGAATATTTTTTATAATTGCATTAATGGGATGGATGCCTACTGCCGTTGATCTATCAAGCTGGAACAGTCTTTGGACTTTAGAGAGAATAAAACAGACAAAATATATTCCAAAATTAAAAGAAACTTTATTTGAATTTCGATTTGGCTATATTTTAGCCTCAATTTTAGGTATAATTTTTGTGGTGATGGGCTCTTATCTATTCTATGGTTCTAATGAAATATTACCAAACAATAATTCATTATTTGCTCACAAGGTAGTTACAATGTATACTGAAACTATAGGACAATGGAGTAATTTCATTATTTCTGTTTCAGCGTTTGCTGTGATGTTTGGAACTATTATTGCCGTATTTGATGGTTATTCAAGAAGCTTACAAAAAACCATTGAACTGATTTCGCCAAAAATTAAAAATTATTCTATTAATGACAACCCTAAATTTTATTCATTTTTGATTATAGTTTTATCTATCGGTTCACTGTTTGTTGTATTTGAATTTAAAAATAATTTAAAAGAGTTGGTAGATTTTGCAACGGTTTTATCATTTGTAATTGCTCCAGTAATAGCTATTTTTAATTTTAAATTAGTAATTGGTAATAATATTGAAAAAAAATTTCAACCATCGATATTTATTAAAATTTTAGCTTTATGCGGGATAATTTTTCTAATTGGATTTGCTTTAGTTTTTGTTATTTTAAAATCTTTAAATTTCTAATTCTAAATCAAAAATAATTCATAAAAAGTTTTTATGATATCAAATTAATGTAATGTATGAAATTATCTACAAAAATTGAAAAATTATTAAATGAACAAATTTCCTTAGAATTTTCAGCATCAAGTAATTACCTTGCAATGGCTTCTTGGTGTGAAATAACCGGTTATTCTGGTGCGGCTGCATTTTTCTATGCACAGTCAACAGAAGAAAGGGATCATATGCTAAAAATTATTCATTATGTAAATTCTCTTGGTGGTAAATCCATTATTCCTTCAAATAAATCCCCAAATTCAAATTTTAAAAATTTAGAAAATTTGCTTAAAACATCACTAAAAAATGAACAAACTGTTACAAAATCTATACATAAAATAGTAGATGTGGCAATTAAAGAAAAAGACTATTCTACAAATGCTTTTCTAGAATGGTTTGTTAATGAGCAAATCCAAGAAGAGACAAAATTTGAAACCCTGTTACAAAAGTTTGATTTAATCGGACGTGACAAACTAGCAATTAACGAAATAGATAAGATTTTACAAAAAGAGTCCCAAAGTCCTGAATAAATCAATTATTTGATTTTTGAAATTTTTCACATTTACAACCTCTAACTAGACATCTTCCATTTCCGTTTAGATGAATGGCGTTATCATGGTAACATCCAATTTTTAGATTATTACAATTCATTTTTTACATTGAATTTGATGAAAAATAGAATTTAACCGTATATGAGACAGTGTTCACATTCACATGAATCTTGCATTTTATTTTTTTTGAGACATTTTTTGTGTTGACCTGCTTGGCATTGAACACAAATCTCATCTAGGTTATCTACTGTTGTATATTTTTTGGATTGGTCAAATCCAAATCCTCCATCTTGTGGTCCTACCATATTATTTTCACATTATACCTCTATTTTTATTTCACTCGTTAAAGTTAATTTTTATGATTTCTAATAATTCCTTTTTATGCATTTCAATTATTTCTCTAATTCCATCAGAATCAAATTTATCTGATTGTTCAGATCTTGTATATTTTAATAGAAATCTAAATGATCCTTCTTCAATTTTACCTACATAGTATCCATATACAAAATCTAAACCATTTTCACATTTCCAAATTTTTTTAATTCTTTGAATTGATTCATAATTATCATATTTTATCTCTTTAATTCTATTAGTAATGTATTGTTCTAATGATTTTTGTATTTTTGAATCTGAAATCATGGTAAAAAGTTATTTTTTTGGTTCATTCTTGTCTTTATTTTCAGGCTTATCCCACATATGCATTGTACCTCTAATCATAAATGAACCTACAATAATTGCAACTAATCCTCCAATAATAAAAATAAAAAATTTCCCTACATCTTTGATATTTGCCATACATTATTAAAAATCAATTATAATTTAAGGTCTATTTATCATATAGATTCAATAGTGTCAATCGATTTTTTAATACATGTCGAAAATTAAGGCTATTCTTACCTGGGTAGCAATTATTGGTGGTGGAATTGGGTTCTTTTTCTTTTCAATCGAAGCTGCAGAATTCATGCGATAATTTTAGAATTAAATATTTTCTAAATTATTTAAAAACATGAAACTTGTTTCAAAAGAAATCCGTAATTTCATAGATCGACAAAAACTTGGTTTCGTTTCAACTTGTGATCTTGACGGAAATCCAAATGTTTCGCCAAAAGGTACCATTTCTGTATATTCTGAGAATCAACTAGTTTTTGCAAATATCCGTTCACCAGACACTATAACCAATCTAAAAATCAATAATAAAATCGAGATTAGTATTATTGATCCAATTTTGAGAAAAGGATTTCTATTCAAAGGAATTGGCCAGGTTTTTTCTGAAGGTGAAAAATTCGATGAAATTATGAAATTATTCATTAAAAATAAGGTGAAAAGTCCTATAACCTCTGTTGTTTTAGTGAAAATTTTATCGATTCAACCAGTAAATTCTCCATTATATGATCTTGGGTATAATGAGGAAGAAATATCTAAAAAATGGAAAAAGATTCTTGATATTTAGTTTAATTTCTCTCTAAGTTTTTTCAATTCTAATTTTGTTCTTTCATGCTCTTCTCTTTCTTTTTCTAACATATCCTGTAATGATTCCATTTCCTTTTGTGTCTTGGTTAATTTTGATTTGAGTGAACCTACAACAATACTTGCAGCCTCAATTACTCCTGATTTGTCCTTTCCAGATATGTTCATAATTTGTTTTTCTTCAGACGAAAGTACTTCTTTTTCATTTTGAGTTTGATTTTTTGATAATTCCTGTTTTGAATTATATAACTGTGAATTTATTGATTCTAATTCTTTTTGAACTTCAACTTGTTGTCTTTTTATTTCTATTAAATTTGATTGTTCACTTTGTACATCCTCCTTTATTTTTGAGAATTCTGATGATACTTTTTCATGTTCTTCATTAATTTTTTTTAATTTTTCTTGAGCATTTTTTAATTCTGTTGATTCTAGTGATTTTTTAATTGATTGTGAATTTTTGATTTTATCATTTATGTCATTTAATTCCTTAACTGATACTGCTAATTCTGTTTTTTTCTGAATGTGTTCTTTTTTTACAATCATTAAATTATTTACAATTGAATCGTATTCTGTTTTCACATTTTTGATCTTTTCATAAATCTCCTTTAATTCAATTTCTTTATTTCTGAATTCAACATTAAGTACAAAGAGTTCTTCAACCTTTTGTTTTCTTTCATCATTTTCTTCTTTTTTTATTTCTGGTTTTTTACTAAATAATCCCATTTTTCTCAACCTTTTCTCTTCAAATTTTTTATTAACGTTTGGCTCTGCCTCGTACGAATTTAAGATAAAATCCAATTCCTCCAACAATAATGCCTGTTACCCATGCAATTACATTCAATCCCATAGAAACAACTTGTTCCTGTGGCGCAAGAAATAACATCAATGCTCCAAATATGATTAACGCAAATCCTCCACTGTTTTTGGATTTATTGTGTTCAGAATGTGCCATTTTAGGTATACTCTACTAGTTTTTTTGCAACCTGTTTTTGTCCAATATCTTGAATGAATGGTCCAATTTTTGGTCCTCTTGTAGTTCCTAGTATAATTTGATATAGAATTTTGAAGAAATCTTTTGGTTCAATATCACTATTTTTTGCTGTTTGATAGATTGTATTTTGAATATCTTCTAAACTATCTTTTCCCAATTCTTCAATTAGTGCATTAATTGCATTTTTTTCTTTACTTGTTAATTCTAATTCTATTTTTTCTTGTTCATCAAATTCATCTGCAAATTTTCCCGCTAAACCAATCAAATTTTCAATATCTGATTCAACATTTTTGAGAACACCGTAATCTAATAATTTTTTACTGACTCTTTCAATTCTGTTTTCTCTAAAAATCTTTGAAAGTTCAATAAGTAATCTATAGTTGACATGTTGTGATATTTGTTTAGGTGGATTTAACAGATTTACATATTCATACAATCCTTTTGATTTTACTAATTTTGCTTGATTATCCACTTTGATTTTTCCAAAGTAAATATCTTCTAGTTCATTATACTCATTTACAAGATCTGGAATATCATCTAGTCCTAATTCTCTTGCACCTGTGATTCTTTTGTACAATAATAGGAGAATTGATTTTGGTGTACCAAACTCTAACCATCTTTGTGCAGTCAAGACATTTCCTAAAGATTTGGATATTTTTTTACCTCCTTTGTCTAAGAACATTTCATATTTTACATGGTGAGGGTGAGGAAAATTTAGTATTTCATCGGCTACCCAATCATTTACTTTAACCGAATCCATAATGTCTTTTCCATATGCTTCAAATCTAATATCAAATGCTGCCCATCTTGCTGCAAATTCTACCTTCCATGCTAGTTTTCCTAAATCCTTTGTAATGTCGGCTTCACCATTGTGACCACAGCCTGAAATTTTTTTGTTACCAATTTCTGCATCATGACATGTGTATTTTACAATTTTTTCATTAGCAACATATTCTGTAGCTTCTGCAGTGTACAATCTATTGCAATTTGCACATACAGGAAAATACGGTAGATATTTTTGATATTTCTCTTGTCCGACAAGTTCTGAAATTTTATCTCCTATTTCCGTACTTTTTTGCAAAATTGTGTGAATGTTATCTTTTAAAATTCCATTTTTGTAAGTGTCAATAGCTCTCCTAAATTCATATTTTATTCCAACTTTATCTAATCCGTCTAAAAGAATACTGCTCATATGCATTCCATATGATTCATGGCATCCATATGGGTCTGGAATTAAAGATACTGGTTTTGCAATATGTTCCTCGAGTGATTGTGGCATTCCTTCTGGAATTTTTCTTAATCCATCAAGATCATCTGAATATGCAATTAATTCTGATTTATATCCTAAATTTTCTAAAGCTAATTTTACACCATAAGCTCTGACGGCATCTCCTAAACTTCCAATATGTGGAATTCCTGATGCTCCTAATCCACTTTCAACTCTAAGTAAATCTAATTTTCTTCCAAGTGATTTTTCTCTATCAATTAATTCTGAAGCTAGTTTGTCTATCCAAGTTCCTTTTCCAATTATATCCTGCTCTGACATTCTAAATCAATTTTTTAGCCATATATGGTCCATATAATGAATACCCTAATTTTTGATAATATTCTCTTGTTCCAACTGCACTAATTACCAGGAGATTCTTTGCATCAAATTCTTCACGTGAAATTTTTTCTGCTTCTGACATCAATTTTTTTCCAATTCCCGTATGTTGAATTTGTGATTCTTCTTTTTCCCCAATCTTTACTGATTTTCCGTAAACATGTAATTCTCTAACAATACACGTATTGCTATCTATTTCATCCCTATGTGCATTCTCACTGGGTTTTCTCAATCTGAGGAATCCGTAAATGGAATCATTCTTGTCTTCAAATGCAAGAAATACTTCTTTTCCTCCTGATGAGTCATAGTTTATTCTGTTAAGTTTGATATCCATACTTGGTTTATTGTTTAATCCAATTTCTCTACATCTAATACATTTACATGATAATCCTTGTTTATGGAGATTTTTGTGGACTATTTGTCTTAAATTCCCTGATTTTGGACCTGCAATAATTTCATTAGGTGATATTTCTCTTTGAACTCTCATAATTCTTACCCATTTTGGGATGATCTTTTTCACTTCCGTCAGGACATTGATCATATCATCATCTGAATATGGTGTATACTTACCATTCTTAAATTGGTCATACATTGGTGTGTTTTCAATTACAAGAGAAGGATAAATTTTCAACATATCTGGAAGTAATTCTTCATCAGAAAATAATCTCTTGAAATCAGAAATATCTAATTCTGGAGTCATAGTTGGAAGACCTGGCATCATATGTGCAACTAGTTTGTATCCTGCATCTTTTGAAATCTGAAAAGAATCTACTACATCATTATAATCATGACCTCTATTCACAATCTGGTATACTTTTTCTTGTAATGATTGAACTCCAATCTCAATTCTTGTTATTCCATAATCTAACATCCAATCTACATGTTCTTTTTTACAATAATCTGGTTTTGTCTCTATTGTGAATCCTACATTTCTGATTTCTGCATGTTCGTTCAATGATTTTGCCTCTTCTAATGATTTTGAATCTTTTCCATTAAGTGCATCATAACATGATTTGATGAAGAATTCTTGGTATTCTTTTGGCATAAACAGAAAAGTTCCACCAACAATGACAATTTCCATTTTGGTGGGATCATGTCCAAATGCTACAAGCTTTTCAATTTTTGATGTGATTTGTAATTTAGGATCATATCCTGTTTCAATGGCATTAAGTGTTGATGGTTCATTACCTGTGTAGCTATTGGGTGAATTGAATTCAATTCCTCCAGGACAATATGAGCATCTTCCATGAGGACAAGCATATGGTTTTGGCATTAATGCTACTACTGAAACTCCTGATGCTGTTTTTGCTGGTTTTTTAAGTAAAATTTTTTTTAATTTTTCAAATTCGTTATCATTTACAGTTGATAAAATTTCATAATTTTTGGGAATTTTTTCTAATGAATATTTGGCACAAATTTTCTTTATTTCTTCTTTAACTATTTTTTTTGTTGGATTTTCAATGTCTAACAAATTTTTTGTAATTTCGTTACACGCTTTTGTAAATTCTACACTGTAAAAATTTTTTTCTTTATTTTTTAACATTTTTATCAACTTTTAATTTTATTTTGTTTCTCTTAAAATTATTTAATTCTATTCTTATAATTCATATTTGAAAATTATTATTTTCATTTTCCGTTTATTGTGGTTTTGATTCCTCTGTTATCTTTGATGAACCTATGCCACTTTTTTGCTCCTTTCTATATTCCATTTTTAACCAAATGGGTGTGATTATTGTTGTAACTGCAACCATGATGACAATTGTTGAGTAAACTTCAGACGTCAACACACCTGCTGTGACTCCAACTCCTGCAACAATTAGACCTACTTCTCCTCTTGAAATCATGCCAATTCCGACTCTCATTCCTTGGGCTTTGCTTTTCAAAAACAACATAGCTGGTAGTCCACAACCAAGTAATTTTGTTACAATTGCAACTGCAATTATCACACCACTGATCATCAAAATATTCAAGTCAACTGCTCTCAAATCAACTTGAGCACCGATAATTGCAAAGAACAACGGTGCAAAAATCAATCCTATTTTTCCAATATAGTTTTCTACTTTTTCAAATACTTTGGTTGTTGATAATGCCATACCAACTGCAAATGCCCCTACAATCGGTGATAGTCCTATTGAACCTGCTAGTGCCGCTGCACCAAAAAATGACGCTGTAGCAATACCTTCAACACTACCTTTTGCTTTCCATAATCTTGGTGTGATTATTTTAGGAATGATAACTACTGCTACAACAAGCATTATTGCAAAGAATGCCAATACTTGAAGAATTGTAATTGTAACCTCCATAATGTCAATATTATCTACTCCTCCATCACTTCCTGCAATTGATGTTACTACTGATAACACTGCAATTGCTAGAATGTCATCAACTACTGCTGCACCAATAATCAATCTAGCTTCTGGAGCTTTGAGCTTTCCAAATTCACTTAATACTTGTATAGAAATTGCAATGCTTGTTGCCGTCAACGCAGTTGCTATTAACATAGATTGTAAAGCATCAAATCCAAATAACTGAAAAACCACTAAACCTGCAAAGAATGGAACTACCACTCCTAACGATCCTACTGTGAATGATGCTTTTCCTCCTTTGAGAAATTCTTTTGGTGTCATTTCTAAACCTGCCATAAATAATATCACAATTGCCCCCATTTCACCAAGAATTCTTATTTCATCATTAATTTGTAGAAGTTGTTTTCCATCGATTACAAAAAACGCACCTAATGCAAAAGGTCCAACTATCATTCCTGCAAGAAGTTCACCTAAAACTATTGGTAGTTTTAATCTCAAAAATAATTCTGCCATCAATTTTGCAGCAAAAAGTAAAATTCCTATTCCTATGATCGTCTCAATAAAATGAGCTTCTGCTGCCATTTCTCATATTTTTAAAATATTCGGTCTTATAAGGCAATAATTTGAAAATTACTTTCTTTTTGGTAAATTACGCAATTTTTTTAGAGTTGACAAAAACTCCTTTTTTAGAAATAATTCTGCCGATCTCTTTGGACCCAATTTTATATTTTTTAAATATTTTTTGAATTTTCTCAGATTCTTTTTTGTTTGCTATTACACAAAAACCGACTCCCATGTTGAATGTCTTGTACATCTCTTCTGAATTCACACCTTGTTCTTCAATTAGGCTCATGATTGGGGGTAATTTTGGTAATGAATCTATCTCATATCCTATATGCTTTAGGCGTAATAATTTTGTAAATGAACCTCCTGTGATATGTGCCAGCCCATTCACTTTGGACTTTTTTATAATTTCTAGTACTGGCTTTGTGTAAATTTCTGTTGGTTTTAGTAGGGCTTCTCCTATATTGCCTACTCCTTTTACACTGTCTTTTACTGAATATTTTTTGAGTATTGCTTTTCTTGCTAATGAGTATCCATTTGAATGGATTCCTGTACTGTTGGCACCAATGATTACATCTCCCTCTTTAATTTTATTTCCTAACACCATCTCCTTTTTTTCTACTAGGCCTACTACCATTCCTGCCAAGTCAAAAGCAAATCCCTTTCCCTCAATTACATCTGGCATTATAGCTGTCTCTCCTCCAACAATTGGCATTGCTGATCTCTTTGCCCCTGTCACTAAACCTTCTACAATTTTTTTAAAAATTTTCTCGTCATTTTTGTTTGCTGCAATATAATCTACAAATGAAATTGGAGTTGCTCCAATACAAATTATGTCGTTTACATTCATTGCAATACAATCTATTCCAATTGTATTGTATTTTTTCATCATATTTGCTATTACAACTTTGGTTCCTACGCCGTCTGTGTGTGTTGCTAATAGTTTTCCCCCTGGAATTTCTACTATTCCTGCATAATGTCCAAAACCATGTGCTATCTTTGCTTTTTGTTGTAACTTGTGTGTTGACGAAATTAATTTTCCTATACTTTTCTGACTTTGTTTAATCTTGGATATGTCTACTCCTGATTTCTTATATGTCAGAGTCATATTTTCTCCCTTTTTCTTTTGAATAAAAGAATTTGCAAGACATACTGGTCACATATACATTCCTGATGTCTGTTCTCTATGTTCTACATATTTCTGAGATAACTCGCTGAATTCTGAATGTATTCTCTCTTTCTCATTTCTCAATCCCTCGGTATCTATATCCATTTCATAGAATCTATTTACGGCTTCAATCACTGTTGCAGCTGCTGCAGGATCTGGTGTGTCTTTACTGGCTTTAGCTAGTATTGTTATTCCCTGAATATCTCTAACCAGACATTCATTTAGTATGCCTCCTGGCATTCCTGTTATGAATCCCTGTGGTATCATGCTGATGTCTTTATCTTCCATTATTCTGACTAAATCTTCTTCTGCTGCACAATATGCTTTATCATCATGTTCTACTCCTGGAACTCCGTCTAAAATCAAAATCTCTTTTGATTTTTTATTCTCTGCCCAATCCAATATTGTCGACACTAATGAATAAAGTCCTTCCATTCGTAAAGTTATTTCACAAATTATGGCACATATAGTTCCATCATTGTTTGAATAAAATCTAAATGGGTGACGTAATCTCCCTCTTAGAAAAACTGTTGATGGTGGTAGATATTTTGATCTTAAAACTCCAATTTCTTTCATTTCCATCTTTTCTATAATGTGATTAACTGCCAATGGTCCTACTAGCCCTGCTCCTACAAATCCTGCAAACACAATAGGGCTATTCAATTCAATTTTTCTTGTTTCAAAGACTTCTGCCTCTGGAAATTCTTTACTCACTTTATTTGTCGATTTATTCTGTCTAATTACTTTTCTGCATGAACAACTCTAACATGATATTTCCTTTCTCTGTTATAGAATAGATCACATTAGATCCTACTGCTTCTTTTTTTATAAAATTATAATCTGTACATAGATGCAAGTAATTTAGAAATGATTTTTTCATTCTGATCTTTGATTTTGAATATAATTCTGAAAATGTCATTGGGTTTCTTCTTAATTGGTATAGTAACTTCAAAAGTGATAATGTACTATAGTCTCTTGTTCTTGCTTTTACTGCATCTAGGATCTGCTCGTCTCTTTTTATTATAAAGTCTTCAAACTGATCTGCTACTTCTAGTGGGACATACGTCAATCTTGCTTTCATCATACCGTATAGTACGGTACATTACCTTATTAGTCTTTAACTTGAACATTATTGATCAATATGGGTTGTTTTTTTACACCCATCTTGTGCCTAAATGCCAACTTGAATTGTTTGAATTGTAAAAAATTGGTATGTAATTGAGTTTAAACTGTCTGTTCTAGTTGGTAATTCATGGACATATTGTTGAATTCTGCCTTGGTGGTTGTTGGAATTGCAATGTTGTGTTTTGGTGGAAATTGGTTAGTTAGCGGAGGTGTAAAAATCGCAAAAAAATTACGCATAAGTAATCTGATAATTGGAATGACTGTTGTCGCATATGGTACCTCTACTCCTGAACTTGCAGCAAGTATTGCAGCTGGAAGTGAACACAGTGAAATAATTCTTGGAAATGTGATTGGTAGTAACATCACAAACATTGGTTTGGTTGTAGGTATTGCTGCAATTATGTTACCTTTAATGTTAGAGCGCAATACTATAAGAAAAGAAATACCAATAATGATTGGTGTTTCATTTTTACTAATTGTTTTATCCCTTGATGGTAATGTTTCAATCTATGATGGAATTTTACTTTTAGCAATCATGCTTGGATACACCGTACTTACAATCAAAAATATTTCTAAACAAAGAAATGAGATTAAAGAAGAATCTATCGTTGAAAATAATTTTTATCTCAAATCATTTGGATTGCTAGGAATTGGAATAACTCTATTGTATTTTGGTTCTATTTTGACTGTTGATAATGCAGTAATTTTAGCAAAAGAGTTTGGATTATCTGAGAAAGTAATTGGATTAACTGTAATTGCTATTGGTACTTCACTTCCTGAATTAATCACATCTGTGATTGCAATTCGTAAAGGACATACTGATATCGGAGTTGGAAATATCGTTGGTAGTAATCTGTATAACATCTTGTTAATTTTAGGATTGAGTGCAACAATTGGTAGTATTGCTGTCTCTTCTGATGTTTTCATTGATTATGCAGTAATGATTGGATTTAGTTTAGCGTTAATGGTAGGTCTAAAAACTAAAGTCATAAATCGAAAAATTGGAATTGCGTTGACAATTGGATTTGTCGCATATATGGTGCTATTATTTTTTAAATAATTCAAATTGATTTGATTTTCATATTTTCTACTTTGATTGCAGGAGTTATGGATGGTATTGATGCCCATTGAATCACATTACGCTGATTTTTTCCAATTTCGGAGATATTCTTAAGAAGTGTGCCTAAATTGTGTATTATTCTAACTGGTTTTCCTGGATTAGTAATCTGTCCATTCTCAATTATTTGAATTCCACTTCTGGCAGTACATGAAAAATCACCTTTGATTGGATTTACTGCATAAGTGTACCACAATCGATTTACCAGTAATCCCTTTTTCGTATTTTTGATCATATCTTCTACAGTTGATTCTCCTTTCAAAATTTGTAAATTATGTGGACTAGACACAACATTTGTTTCTGAACTTCTACCTAATGGATTTCCTTGTCTTATTCCATTCCCTGTTGATTTTGAATTTCCTTTGTATGCATCTAAAAGATTGGAGAATGTATTTTTAAAAATCCCATTTTCTACTAAAACATTCTTTTGTGTTGGAACTCCTTCATCATCAACATATTTGGTTCCTAATGAATTTGGAATATGAGGATCATCAATCAATGAAAAATTATTTACTGCAATCTCTTGATTGTGAAAATTTGAAAAACAACTCTTTTTTTCATCAAGAAATTTTGTACTAAAATTAGAAGAAATCACGAAAGCCATTAATTCTCCTACAGAATATGGTTGAAAAATTATTGAGCAGTCCTCAAAATTAATTTTTTGTGGATTGATATTCTCAATACACATTTGTTGAGCATCTTCTGCCAATTGTGTAATATTCAAACTATCCAAATTTCTTCCATTTGAGAATCCTATACCTGAAACTGGTACTGAACTCATTTCTGATTCTGCATTAATGAATGCTGAAATGTATGAGGATTTTTCAGAAAATTGAAGATTTGATGAATTTTTTAATTGAAACTCATCTATGACTATGTGTAGAGAACCTGTAATAGATGTGATTTTCTCATTTTGTGTTAAATCAATAATGTTTTGAGATACCTCTAAAATTTCTTCATTACTTAATTCTTCTAACTTTGAATCAAAAATTCCCTCTTTCTTATTTGGTAATGTTTTACTCGGAAATCCTTGCCAAAAATCTTTTGGTCTTTGTTTATCTATTTTTTTAATTGCAAATTCAATATCTTTGTCAATATTCGATGTGATGGATGTGTGTAATGATGAGATTCTTTTTTCATTAACGAGCCTAATTCCTAGATTTTCATCATTAATTTCTTTGAATTCTGCAATTTCAGAGTCTGTAATCCTAACTGTGATTATTTTCTTTTTTATTGATGCAATCTCAATCTCATCAAAATCACTTTTTTTACATTTATCATATGCCTTTTCTAAGGCTGACAATCACTTTCTCCTAGGATTTACATATTGAAATTTATTAATTTTAATTAATTCCTGATAGGAACCAAATCTACTAGGATCTGAAATCTTATCTAGTTCATCATCTGTCTCAGATGAACTCTCAAACTTTTTCCTTAAACTGTAATCTGTATTTCTCTCTGCAGGAATTCTGTTTATTTCTCTGACCATTCTTCTAATTTCTTTTGGTTTTAGTAATTGTCCAAATTCTGAACCTGCAGATGTAGAAATGCTTTCATTGATTAATGTTCCACCAAAGTCATTTGCTCCCCACATTAAGAGTAACTGTGACATCTTTTGTCCTTCTTTTACCCAAGACATCTGAAGATTGTTGATGTGATTGTTTAACATGATTCTTGCAATTGCATGTGTTAATAAAACATCATTACCACTACCGCCTTTTCTAATTCCTTCATGTAAATTATGTTTGTACATTGGTGCTTCTGAATGAATAAAGTTTAATGGTACAAATTCTGTAAAACCTTTTGTTTCTTTTTGAATTTCTCTTAGCTTTGCAATATGCTCAACTCTATCTTCTAATGTCTCAAGATGTCCAAACATCATTGTTGATGTTGTTCTAATTCCAATTTTATGTGCAGATTTGATAATTCTTTCCCAATCTTTTACAGTAATTCTTCCAGGGGAAATCACATCTCTTAATTTTTGATTCAAAATTTCAGCTGATGTTCCAGGTAAAGTATCTACTCCTGCATCTTTCATTCTATGTAGAAATTCTTCTATACTGACTTTGGACCTTGATGCTCCATATAGAATCTCTTCTGGAGAAAATCCATGAATGTGGATATCTGGAATTTCTTTTTTAATTTCTCTACAAATTTTCTCATATAGATCACCTTCCATATCTGGAGGAAGCCCTGCTTGAATACACACTTCACTGGCGCCCAATTGATGTGCTTCTTTTGCTCTTCTGACGATTTCCTCTGTCGGTAGAAAGTATCCTTCCTCTTCTCTAAAATCTCTACTGAATGCACAAAAACCACATTGCTTTATGCACACATTTGTAAAATTGATATTTCTGTTGACCACATATGTGACTACATCTCCTACTCTACGTCTTCGTAATTCGTCTGCAACTAACCCTACTAAATGAAAACCAATTCCTGAAGTATTGAATAATTCCAGTCCTTCTTTTGCCGAAATTTCTTTTTCTGATAAAGATCTATCAAGAATTTCTGAAACTACTGGATCAGCATTTTTAAAAAGTGAATCAATATGTGTCATCTTTCCAGTACTCCTTTCTTACTAGTCCTTCCTCATCTTCCATCTCTTTCATCTTCATTCTTAACTCTTTACTAATAAAAGAAAAGAATTCTGGATAAATGGGAAATCTACACTTTAATTCATACCCTGCATCAAGAGAATTTTTTTCAACTTCTTGTATTTTTGGCCATGAAAATTCGGGATTAACATAATCTGGAGTAAGCGGGGATATTCCACCCCAGTCATTAATTCCTACTTTTAGAAAACTTTGATATGAACTAGGTGAAAGATTTGGGGGAATTTGTAAATTCATTTTCGGCATAATGATTCTTGATAATGCCACAATAGTTTTAAAATAAACTTCATCTGCAGAAGGCTCATCCCTCATTCTGGTATCTTGTTTTGGTTGAAAATTTTGAATGATTACTTCTTGAATATTTCCATATTTTTTATGAAGGTCTTTAATTGCTAGTAAAGAATCAACAATTTCTTCAATAGTTTCTCCAATACCTACTAAAATTCCTGTAGTCATTGGAATTTTTAATTTTCCAGAATTCTCTAGAATCTTCATTCTTGCTTTAGGTCTTTTACTTGCTGCAAGATAATGAGGCATTCCTTTTTCAGTTAATCTCTCACTGATATTTTCCAGCATCAGACCCATAGAGACGTTTGTTTTCTTCAATTCTTTCATCTCTTCAAATGAAAGGTTTCCTGCATTAGTGTGTGGGAATAATCCTTCTTCAAGTGCAATTTCTGAAGAGTGAATCAGGTACTCTGACGTACTATGAAATCCATTCTCTTTTAACCACATTCTTGCTTCTGGATATCTTTGTTCGGGTTGTTCTCCAGTCACAAACAATGCTTCAACACAGTGATATTTTTTTGCAAGTTTCAAAATTTCTTTAATTTGATTTTTCGACATCATTGAAACTTTTGATTCGCCTGGTTCAGCTTTGTATGTGCAATAAGAACAACTATCCATACATAAATTTACAATGTTCAAAAAAGCTTTTTTAGAAAATGTTACTGAATGTTTCTTAAATTTTTTCTGTAACATTTGACCTACTAAAAATAATTCTTGATTATTGTGAAGTGAGTTATTGTAAATTTCTAAAATCTCATATTTTGAAATTTCTTTATCTTCAACAACATTGTTTAATAATTCTGAATTAATTACTACCCCACTCAATAAAATCACTTTATTGAAACCGTATTTATGCTTGTTTGGAATGATTAGGGTCTTTCTTCTAAAACAATTGTTATTTGACTGACCCTACCATCACGCAAAATTTCTAAATTCATTTCATCTCCAACAGCTTTAACTCTTTGAAGATGAATAAGTATGTCGTCTATTTTTCTAACTTCTATACCATCCACTGAAATTATAATGTCTCCTCCAACTAATAATTCTCCACCCTCCACTTCAATTGTTTTATCTGAACCAATAAGACCTGCTTTAGATGCTGGACTGTCATCTACAACAGTAATTATTAAAAATCCAACGGCATCAGTTAGTCCAAGTGCTTTAGCTAAATCTGGATCAATATCTCTACCTGAAATTCCAATCCATGGATGTTTGTATTCTCCAAGTTCAATTAATGTGGGGACAATTTTTGCTACTGTTTGTGATGGTACTGCAAAACCCACTCCAGTAAATTCCCCTGTGGTTGATTGAATTGCTGTATTAATTCCTACTACCTCTCCTCTCAAATTTAATAATGGTCCTCCCGAATTTCCAGGATTAATTGCAGCATCAGTTTGAATTACATCTGGGATGGAATATCCTGAACCTGATGGCAATAATCTTCCAATTTGACTCACAATTCCTGAAGTCATTGAACCTGATAATCCAAATGGATTACCAATTGCTGCAATTTGTTCTCCAACTTTGAGATTTGAAGAATCTCCTAATAGCATTGGGTGTAATGATGATAAATCGGCACCTACCTCAATTACTGCAATGTCTGTATATTCATCAGAACCTACAATTTCTGCATTATATGATCTTCCATCCAAAAATGTAACTATAACCTTCTTTGCCTCATTGACAACATGAGCATTTGTAATGATGTGACCTTTTTTATCAAATACAAATCCAGAACCAACTGCACCAGATTCCGTATCTCCATCATCTCTTATCACATTAACTCGAACAACACCTGGCTCTGATTTTTCAAAAATCTCAATTAGTGATAATTCGCCAGTGTATTTTTTAGGCTCTTCAATAGCTGTTACTGTGGGAAAATTGTTTGATTCAAAAGAAGTTTGAGGTTGTTCAATTGTAAGATAAGCTGTAAATACCGCTAAAACTAAAACCGCACCAATTATTCCTCCAAAAAGTACACCATTTTTTTCCATGAATTAAATTGCTAAATAGCGTCTAAAAGGATTACTCTAAAATATTGATTGAAGTTGGTAAGTGTTCTTTCATTGAATAACTTCTCCCTCTCCATGAAACTGATGATGATTTTTTTGCATATAGTAATCCTGTTAGAAATGCCAAAACTACAACTAAACTACCAATCGGTGCAAAAATAGCATCTCTGAATCTTAATGCCAGACCCATCTTAGCCTCAATTGTACCTCCTACATAAATTAGAACAGATGCAATCAATGAAGTAAAAAATAGAATTGAACCCGAAATAGAGTTGATGTCAATTATGATACTTTTTACAAGAATAGGAAATGGGACGAATAATAGGAATAAAACTGCAAAGAAAATTCCTACCGCAACTTTTGGACTTTGAATGTATAATGGAATCATCAATCTTTTCAACGCATTCCATAGCGTACCTCCATCTCTTGCCCAAACAGCATCTATCAAATGATCTCCTCTCACCATTTTCATTTTGTAGCCTGACTCTTTGACTTTTTTCCCGAGTGCACCATCTTCAATTATTTCGTGTTTTACTCCTTCATGCATACCAACTTCTTCGTATGTTTTTCTTGAAATGATGAAAAAACTTCCAAAAAAGTATCCCGTTTTCTTTGATGGATCATTCACATTTAATGCAGAAAATCTAGTATGCAAAAATGTTGAAATCATCGGTAATGTAATTTTTGTCCAAAAATCAAATGTTAACATTCTGGGAATTGCCGATAATGCATCTAATTCAAATGATAACAAATGTTTAACTGCAAGAGATATTACTTTTTTTGAATGTTTTGTATCTGCATCAGTGAATAATAATAATTCTCCTGTTGATTTGTGATATCCCTCCATACATGCCCAATTTTTTCCCATCCAGCCGTCTGGTTTTGTTCTGGCAGTAACGTGGATTATCTTTGAATTTTTTTCAGCATATTCTGAAATAATTTTTCCTGTACTGTCTTCTGAAGAATCATCAATCACAACAATTTCATAATTTTCATAATCCTGATTAATTAGGGAATCTAAACATGATCTGATGTAATCCTCTTCATTTCTTGCAGGCAAAATAATAGACACTTTGGGAAATTCTGAAATTTTATTTTCAAATTTATCAAGATATGGGGTTAATCTAAAAGAGTCAATCATTGTTTTAATCAGATAAATCCAAGCACCTGAAATTCCAACCATTATTGCAATGAGAATATAGTTTATGATGTCAAAAATCATGATTTGACTCCTTCGATCTCTTCTTTTATCGCATTCATTGCTTGTTCTGTTCCACTTTTTATGTGATTTTTAATTAGATTTGTAAACATGTTCATCATTCCACCCAATTTAATATCCCATTCTGTTTTCAAGATTACTGCATTGTTACTATTTTCAATTGAGATAATTTTACTACCGTTCAAAACTCCTTCTGTAAACTTTGCCTCGATTCTTGATTTTGGAAAAACTCTTACTTCTTGAAGACATTTTTGATCTCTAAAAGCAATAGTAATTTCACGCTTAATGACCTCCTCAGTTTTTGAAATATTTTTTACCATTTTGGTTCCTTTCCAAAACTTTGGTTCATTATCTAAATCTGAAATAATTTCCCATACTCTATCCTGCGTTGCATTAATTTTCACCTCAACTTCAATTAATGCCATATGCTCAAGTTCATTAGCAGTAAATATATTAGATTCCAGTCTAATGAAGATTAGACTGTGATGGGCAACATGCCTAAAATCCAGAACATTAACTCCAGTTCTAATGGCATTTGCCACTCTTCCTTCACAGTCAATTAAAATTATAGAAAATTTTCTTTTGCTTATGGTGAAAATTGACACTTTTGATGGTGCTGGATTTTGGAAAAATGCTTATGCTCATCAAAGAGGGAAATTACTAAAACGTGTAAATGTTCCAGAGGATCAGATAGTTGAGCTTGTAAATAAAAAATACATGGAACTTCCAGCACCACTACGATACGAAATTGAAACATCTGGAATCACAAAAAAAGAATTAATGTAAACCGAAATTAATTTAATGGGACTAAAAAATGCCAATTCATGGATACTGTATCATATGATGATTTTGCTAAACTTGATTTTAGAGTCGCAAAAATTTTATCTGTTGAACCAATTGAAGGAAAATCTAGAATCGTAAAAGGAACAATTGATTTGGGAAATGATGATCATAGAAATGTCATTATTGGTGGCGCACAGTTTTTTCAACCAGAGGAAATGATTGGAAAAATTGTAATTGTTTTGGCGAACTTGGAACCAAAAAAAATGGCTGGGATTGAATCTAATGCAATGTTGCTAGCAGCTGATGTTGATGATAAACCATTTTGGTTAACTGTAAATGAAGAAATACCATTGGGTAGTCCTATAAAATAATAATGAAAAGATTTTAGATTTATGATTAATCATAAATCATTAGATTTTTTTCTTCAAGTAATGCATGAAGATTGTTGACAGACCTATACACGTCTGGTTCTTTCTTTGCTCCTGTACAAACAAGTTTTCCAGATGAAAACAACAAAATGACTGTTTTTGGATCAAGCATTCTATGAATTAGTCCTGGAAATTGTTCTGGTTCATACATACTTCTTGGAAGTGTTCTGGCTGCTTGTTCAAGATGTATTTTTCCACCCAAGTTAATTGATGCAACAATATTTTGTATTTCCACCACTGCATCTTTCTTAACTTTGATACCTCCTTTTCGGAGTTTCTGAACTACTGTCTTGACTGCTTTTCTTGCCATCTCTTCGGATTTTGAACCAGTGCATACCATCTTACCTGATGTGAAAATCAGTGTTGCAGTTTTCGGACTAGTAAGTCTAAACACCAATCCTGGAAATTGATCAGGGTGATATTCTACATCAGGGAATGTTCTTGTAATCTCATTCAAATCCATTTTTTGATCTACTGATGCAGAAGCAACAACATTTTCTACGCTCACTATTGGTTTGGTTTGTGGCATATTCGATTTTTTTGTATTTGAACTATAATAAAAGCACTCGCCATAAATCTACAAATTTGTGCATAATTTTATTGAAAAATTCATAATTTTCAATTTTTTACGAACAGTTTAATTGAGATCCACTGATTTTGAGACTATTGGAATTAACCAACATTGATTTTGAACAGCTTTTTGGAATGCAAGATGATTCCAATCCTATAATGATGTTAATCTGGATTTTACCAATAATAATTTTCATTTTTTATGGTCAAAGAATTCAGTTATGGGTTACTTCTGGTGAAATTAAAAAGGCTATTAAAAAATTAGATTCGTATAGTGTTTATTCAAAAGATGAATTGTTAAAATTTGTAAAAAATAATCATAATTCAAAAAATAATTTCTCTGAAAAAATTGATCAGTTTCTTGATTATTTTACCATAATGCCTGTTGAAATGGACCCAAATGGAATTGTTGAGAAAGTTCATCATATTGTTCGTTCTCGTGATGATTATACTCGATTACATTTGCAATCAATATTTCCAGATATTGATTCGCAAACAATGTCAAAAATCCAAACACTATTGGAAATCTCCACATCTCTAAGATTAATTCATAAAATTATTAACCACATGTTTTTGACTGCTAAAAAACAAAATAACTATCCATTAATTTTACCATTACAAATGATGTTACCATTCATAATGGAAAACGCAATAGCCATGAAAGAATCTATTCCTGTTTTTATTAAAGGTCAACCAATTGGTGACAGTATTGGTCCTATGATAGTTGGAAAAATGATGCTAAATCATAAAAAAGAACCAATTGAATTTGAGACTGTTTTATGTAAAAAAGAGTTTTTGAAAAGAAATCTTTTCTTGGTTAAAGCAGAAGGACCAAATTCTACCGTGGGAAGACCTGCTGAATCACTATCAAAAATCATCTCAGAAAACAAAATTTCATCAATTATAATGATTGACGCTGCTCTCAAAATGGAGGGAGAAAAATCAGGTCTCGTTGCACGTGGATTTGGTGCCGCCATTGGTGGAATTGGAACTGAAAAATTCCAAATTGAATCTGTAGCAGTTAAAAATAACATTCCAATTTTCTCATTAATTATTAAACAATCAGTAAAGGAGGCAATTACTTTGATGACCAAAGAAATTGCTGAACAGTTTGACAATGCAATGCATCAATTAGAAGAAATGATTTTGGAAAATTGTAAGGAAGGCGATAATGTTGTAATTATTGGTGTTGGCAATACCGTAGGTGTTCCACAATGATTTTCAAAAAAGAAAAAATCCTTTTGGAATATACTTTGGAAAAATGTTCAAACTGTAAAAAAGACAATAAACGAAAATATCAAGATAATGATTTACTATTTTCAAAATGTGGAACTTGTTCATCATGTGATGGTGAATTATTTATTGAAAGAATTTTCAGTGAAGAAGTTTCTTAAGCTCTAGTTGTAATCGTTGCCCCATTCAAATTAGGAATGAATGTATGTTCTGCTTGGGCAACTCTTTGCTCATTTACTTCGACTAGTACTGGGTATGCCTGAACTGCTTTCTTTTTTACAAGAAAGTCTAGTGTTTCTCTTGCCTCTTTTTCATCCCAACTTTTTGTTATCCATCTTAATGCAAATGGTAACATGTTGAAATTCTCCCAGATGAAATCAAGTAATTTATCAGCATTTTCATTTTTTGTTTTCTTTCTAGAATTAATGGCAAAAATATTTTTTATCTGACCATTTCTAACAAATCCTCCTCCATCACCTGTTGTTACAAATGGTTCACACGCATATGCCGTATTTTCTGATAAGGAGAATCCTCCAATTGACCAAATATTTGGAATTGATTTTCCGGCATGAATAGTGTATTGTTCCAGTGAATGTCCACTGAGGTTTGCAATTGGTTTGTATCCCATTTGTTTGATTGTGGTTTCTATGGTTCGACCAATGTCACTTGCTTTAACTCCAACTTTTACCATGGACATTGCATTTGCAAGTGCATCTTCTGCTGCTTGAACCAGTCCGTCAAATTCTGGATCATAGCAAACTGTTACTGCGGTATCTGCGATGTATCCGTTTATTTGTGCACCAAGATCAATTTTGATTAAATCAGTATCTTTAACGGTTAAAGTGTCATTTGGCTCAGCTGTGTAATGTGCTGCAATTTCATTGATACTGGTATTAACTGGAAATGCACATTTTGCTCCACGTTTGATAATTTCATTTTCTATCTCCTCACAAATTTCATAAACTGTCTTTCCAATCCAATCCTTTACTCTGACCATCTCTCTTACTTCAGAAGCAATTTTTCCTGCCTGTAGATAGTCTGATTCTTGCATACTTTATCCACTTATTCAGCCCTTAAAATATTATTGATGAAAATAAAACAAAAATATTTCAGATTATGAAAATCTGGTTCTATTGAATGTTGTCGAAATCAATATTTGTCATCATTGATTTGTTGATTTCTTGAATCACTTTTTCAATGACATTTGATCTCGTTGTGTAAAATCCACGAAAGTGATCACCTTTCTCAACACCGTTGATGTCTTCTGCAACCAATCCAAATAATCCATTTGGTCCTCTTGAAATAACAATCCATGTATCTTGAAGATTGGTTCCTGCACATGTCAGAATTTCAGCTTTGTCTGGGGGAGTTTGTGGTGCAAAGAATGGATTGTCAAAACCTCCGATAATCCATGCTTTTGGAACATTTTCTAGAATCTTGATATACCTTTTTTCTACATACTTGTAGAGATGTTCTGTTTCAAAGACTGCGATTAATGGTTCATTTGCATTTTGAGCATGTTTTTCAATTAACATACTTAGTTTGTAAAGATCTAATCTTTTGACATTGTCAAAATTGATTAAATCTTCTTTATTGTAATCATCAAGAGTCTTGAACTTGTTATCATCAGTGATATCAACTAGAGCCTGTTTTTGTAGGTCTGGAAATTCACTTAGAATTGGGTCTAAGAACTTATTTGCCAATATTTGATATGACAATTTCCTGTATTTAGGTGATGTTGTTTTTTTAAAAATACTGTATTTTGAAAAAATTTATTCGATTAATTGTGTCTTGGAGTTGCTGTACCTGTAACTCTAACAATGTCTGGGTCAGAGGCAATCTTCTCAATATGTCTTACACCCATTAATCCTGAAAAGACTACTGCATCTCCCCATCTGCTTTTTGTAATTTCAATTGGGTACTTGTCACGTCCTTCTTCCTGTTTTTTGTGTAAATCGGTTCCATCTTTGTATTGAACTGTTAGGTGTACATGAGGAATCTCAGGACCAGAATATCTTTTTAGATTTAATTCAAAGAGCATTACTCTGATAATCAATTCTGGGTCAATCTTTGGGTGAGTGTTCATTACGTTATTAAGAAATTGTCTAAAATGCATTTCAATTGTTGGCTTTGCACTCATGATAAAAAGTAGTCTATACTGTATATAAATAAAGATTTCTTCAATTCTTTAAACACTGTTTTGATAAAATAGAAGTTAAATTGGGCAATTTTTCTGAATAGCTGGGATCGTGGTCTAGCTTGGTATGATTCTGCGTTTGGGACGCAGAGGTCGCGCGTTCAAATCTCGCCGATCCCACCATTATCTTATTATCAAAATCATTACCTCCGATTATTGCCTGGCAATGAAGAAGAGTTAGAGTAATGATCAAAAATGATGTAATATTTTGTCTCACGATCTGAGCTTCGGCATATTTTTAAGAATAATTCTCATCACTCTAGTATGAAATTTGAGAGACGTGAAATCATTCTAATTGCTGGATTACTGCTTTTCATGATTGGTTTGTTTCCTTTCACATCTCCAATTTATGCTGCAATAATTGTCTCATTGATGTATGTGGGAATCAAAGTCTATGTTGAAAAGCGAAAACAACTGATTCAGAAGGACACTGGTGATGGAATTTGTATGGAATGTGGCTCAAAAATTCACCAAAAAAAATGTCCCAATTGTGGTTAACTGATAATTTGTGCGTATTCTTTAAAAATAAATTTTCATTAATAGATATATGACTTTAACAACTTGCTCAACTTTTACTCAATTTCACTCTAAAATCACTCTTTTTTGCAGTTTTTTTTGTAGATAAAATGAAAGTTGTAGTGAGTATTGGATTCTTGTTGGTTCTATTTGTTGGAATGACCATTCCATCATTTGCTCAAGTCTCTGATTCACTCCAAGTCTCAATTGATAAAACAGAATATCTACCAGGTTCATATGTTAAAATTTCTGCAATATCCTCTGAGGTGATTCCTTTTGAAGGATTGAAATTTTCTGTCAGTGATCCTAATGGAAAAGTAATTGAGAAAGGCATCTTGTATCCTACAAATGGTCAATTTTATACATCTGTTTTTGTTTCTACTGTAAACCCAGTTTTTGGTGACTATGAAATTAATTTCGAATATTCTACAAATAAAGAAACTCTAAATTTTACTGTGATTGATGACGTTAAAGATTCAACATTATTTACCTTATCTACAGAAAAACCTGTTTATGGTTTGGGAGAATCTGTTATAGTAAATGGACGATTGAACAATAATTGGATTCAATACATTAATTTTGAAATTTCTCAAATAAATAATTCAAATCATGATGATTTATCAAACACTGCACAAAATTTCCTTAAAACAACTGAACGAATTAAACTAGATGGACAAGGAAAATTTGTATATGAATTCCAAATTCCAAATTCCAACACTCGTTTGGGTGATTATTCAATCACCGTTTCAGAAGATATTGGAAGCAAAAAAATATTTTTTAGTGTTGTAAGTGATCCTCAAAATAATTCAATTTCATCTGAACCATTAACATTAAAAGTCAACAAAGAAAAATTCCTACTCAATGTTGATAAAACAATTATTATCACTGGAAGGGCTCAAACCACTGTAGAAAGATCAGACTATGAAACCTCCTTAGTCTCTTTGACTCTATTGGGTAATGACAATCAGCCTATTTTGATGGATAGAGCAATCAAGGATAAAAATGGCTCAACCATTAATTCTGAAAAAATTCCCTTTGAATTAACTACCTCTCCTGATGAA
>VMDM01000037.1 GCA_008080815.1 Candidatus Nitrosopumilus sp. | reverse complement strand
ATCTCTAAGACCCCCAGCTACTTCAACCGGAATTTTTACTTCGCTTAGAATTTTTTTAATTACTTCAATATTTGAGCCTATTCCCAATGTTGCATCAAGGTCGACTAGATGAAGTATGTCAGCACCGTCTTGTTCCCATTGTTTAGCAACAGATACGGGATCCTCACTGTAAATGGTTTTTTGGTTTTTATCTCCTTTGTATAGTCGTACTACTTGACCACTCATTAGATCAATTGCGGGAATTACTTTCATTTTTTACACACATCAAGAAAATTTTTTAGCATGATTTTTCCAACATCTCCAGATTTTTCTGGGTGAAATTGAGTTCCATAGAAATTATCTTTTTCAACTACTGCTGGAACTTTAATTCCATAATCAGATTCAGCAGTTATTACACTTTCAGAATCTGGTTTGGCTCTAAAAGAATGAACAAAATAAACCCATGAACCATTTTTGACACCATTTAAAATTACACCTGGTTCTTTGATTTGCAAATCATTCCAACCCATATGAGGTACTTTAAGAGAATTTGGAAGAGAAATTACTTCACCATCAATAACGTTTAGTCCTTTTTCAATTCCCTCTTGACTTTGTTTGAAAAACATTTCCATGCCTAAACAAATTCCAAAAACAGGTGTTTCTTTGACAAAATCCAAAAAGGAAGTGGTGGATTTTGAAATGCTTACCATTGCAGGATCAAAGTTTCCAACACCAGGTAAAAAAATTCCTGAAAAATTATTTGGTTTGTCAAAATCAGTAATTACTGAAACTGTTGCACCAACTTTTTCAAGAGAATTTTTCAGACTAAATATATTGCCTGCACCGTAATCAAATATTGCAACACTGACCATTACATTGAACCTTTAGTGCTTGGAATTCCTTTTTGTTTTTTGTCTTGTGAACATGCACTTCTAAAAGCTACAGCTAGTGATTTGATTGCAGATTCAACTTTGTGGTGATCATTTTCCCCATACTTTACAGTAAGGTGAATACAGCTATTGAGATTCTGTAGTAATGATTGGAAAAAGTGTTCCAAATCTTCTTTAGAGATATCTTCAATCTTGTTACGTTTAATGGATAGTGTTAGTTTCCAAAATGGTCTTTTTACAAGATCAATTGAGGCTTCTGAAAGTGATTCATCCATAGGAACTGAAGCATAGCTGAATCTAGTAATTCCTGAACGATTTCCCAATGCTTTGTCTATTGCCAATCCAATTGTAATTGCAGTATCTTCAATCAAATGGTGTTCAATACCATCATTTGATTTTGCATTAACTTTTAGATCCATCATGCTGTGTTTTCCAAAGGAAACAATCAAGTGATCCAAGAAATTAATTCCAGTTTTAATTGATGTGTTTCCAGAACCATCAAGATTAACTGAGACATTGATGCTAGTCTCCTTTGTATTTCGAGAGATTGTGGCTTTTCTAATATTCATTTTATTCACAGAGATTAAGATTTCAACTAGTCTAAATTTAATACCTTCGGAAGGTCATCAATTGAATTTAAAATTAAATCAGCCTCATTTTTTTCAAATAAAGCATGTTTTTCTTTTGGATGTTTGCTTGTACCAGTAATTCCACAAAAAAATACTAGAGTACCATCTTTTTTCAATTGTTTTGCCATAATCAAATCCTCCATTGAATCTCCAATGTATAGAGGTGTAGTGGATTGAATTTTTTGTATAGTGTTTTGAAGTGGTAGAGGATTAGGTTTGGCAAGTTCTCTTGATTCATCTTCCAAAAATCTTGAATTTTTTATGTCAAATTTTTCAAGTAAATTTTTCAATGTATATTTTACAGATTGAAATCCTCTTCCAGTTACAAGTGCTAATTTTTTATTGAATTTTTTCTCAAATTTTTCCAAGAGTTGTTCTGATAAAATTAATTTGTCTTTTTCTATGAAACCTGTTCCAGAAAAATTGGATTCTTTATTGAAGATTGTCTTGTATAATTCTGGACCATAAAAAATTTGATCAAAAATTTGATACAAAATATTTTCATCATGATTTCCAGGATATGCAAGTTTTTCTTTAATTTGAGTAATATCAATTTGTTTTTCAATAAATTTTTCTACAGATTTGATTCCAGTAGAATCAGAATTTTC
Organism: Candidatus Nitrosopumilus sp.; assembly: GCA_008080815.1. Taxonomy (GTDB): domain Archaea; phylum Thermoproteota; class Nitrososphaeria; order Nitrososphaerales; family Nitrosopumilaceae; genus Nitrosopumilus; species Nitrosopumilus brisbanensis. The sequence goes on along the minus strand of VMDM01000037.1, from coordinate 31,151 downwards.
AATTACAAGATTAATGAAATTTAGATAATCTTTTGATAATTTTTCTGCAGCAAAAAATGATATAATACATGCATAAGTTACATCAACTTCATCATTAAATCCACCAGAAGCTTTGAAATCCTCGATTATTTTGTAAGATACATCAGTTTTTGAAATAATGTTAAAAATATTTTCTAAAACGTATTTTGTTGTTTGAATAATTGTCGAATCATATGATTCTGTAATATCTACTAAAACCCCATCACAATCAAATATCAAACCATCAATTTTTTTGATTTCTGAAATCTTTGAATCCTCGACAAATATTCCGCTAGAAATTTCTTGTAGAGTCATCCTAGAAAATCACGAATTGCCAATAAAAATTTTGAATTCATCTCTTTGGTACCAATTGAGACTCGAAGACAACCTTCATGATTTCCAATCTTACCTAATTTTCTAATTGAAATTCCCTGTTCTGAAAGTGCAGTAAAAACACGTTTGTATGAACCATGAGCATCAAATAATACAAAATTTGCCTTTGAATCAAAGACATCAAATGCATCATATTTTTTGAGAGTTTCAATGATTCTTTTTCTTTCAGATTTAATCACATTGACTGAATCCAGCATAATTTCAGGTTTCTCAAGAGCACTTATTCCTGATTGGATAGTAATTGTACTAAGTGGGTATGGATATTGAATTACTTTCATGAATGCATCTGCAAAGTCTTTGTTTGCTACAAAGTATCCTAAGCGTAGTCCGGCAAGACCAAATGATTTTGATACAGTTCTAACCACTACAAGATTTGGATAATTTTTTACAAGTTTTGATAACGAGTAATCAGAAAATTCTCCATAGGCTTCATCAATTATTATTAGTCCGTCAAATGATTTTACTAGTTTTAAAATGTCAGTTTTTGTAAATTGAAATCCTGTAGGATTATTTGGAGAGTCCAAGTAAAGAATATCTGCTTTTTTTGATTCTTTAAGAAATTGATTCAAATCAAGTTTCATGTCATCTGAAAAAGGTATACGAATCATCGGAATAGAGTATAATTTGCAACGCTCTTCAAAGAAACCAAATGTAGGATTTGATGTTAATACTTTGGTACTCTTGGAGGCAAAATTGGAGAGAATCAAATCTAGAATTTGATCAGAACCATTGCCTACACCAATCATATTTGATGGAACTTTGAGGAATTTTGAAAGAGATTCAATTAATTGTTCAACTCCACCAAGAGGATACTCTCTAACATCAGAATTTTTTTTAGCAGTATTGATAATATCATTTTGAAGTTGTTTTGAAATCACATAATTTTCATTAGAGTCCAGTTTTATTGAATCTGAAATCAGTTCTGGTTTTACATATCCCCCAATTGATGAGAATCTTTTAATTTTTTCATCTAGCCAGTTTTTTTTCATTTCAATCTACCTCTTACTGCTTCAAAGTGATTTGAAAGTCCTTCGGAATTTGTTAAAATCTCCATAGATTTTGAAATTTTCTTCAAGCCATCTTTAGAGGTTCTAACTTTAGTATTTAATTTCATAAAGTCAAGAACTGAAAGTGAGCCTCTTACTTTTCCAAATCCATTTGTTGGAAGAATGTGATTTGAGCCTAGAATGTAGTCACTTGCTGATGAGGGAGAGTCATTTCCAGTAAGAATCAAACCTGGTGAAGTGATTTTTGAGGCTAGTTTTTCTGAATTTCTAGTCATTATTTGCAAGTGTTCAGGAGCCATTTGATTTGCAAGACTGATTAAATCAGTGTTGTTTTTACAAATTGCAATAAAGCCATTTTTTGAAAGACTAGATTTTACAATATCTTTTCTATCTATCTGAGAAATAATTTTATCAAGAATAGAATTGATTTGTTTTGCAATTTTCTCTGAAGTGGTAATCACATAACAAAATGTATCGTTACTATGTTCTGCTTGAGAGATCAAGTCTAGTGCTGCATATGTGGGATTTGTAGAGTTATCTACAATTATTCCTAGTTCGGTAGGACCTGCCAACATATCAATTGAGACATTTCTACTTACTTGAAATTTAGCTTCTGTTACAAATGCACCGCCTGGTCCAACAATTTTGTCAACTTTTGGAATAGATTCAGTACCATAAGCTAGTGCAGCAATTGATTGAACTCCACCAGTTTTGTAAATTTCATTTGCACCACAAATTTTTGCAGCAGCAATAGTCATAGGATCAATTTTTCCACTAGAGTTTGGAGGAGATACAACAACTATTCGTTTTACTCCAGCAATTTTTGCAGGTGTTACAGACATGATTACTGAGCTAGGATATCTTGCCAAGCCACCTGGAATGTAACAGCCAACGCTATTTAGTGGAATGAATTTTTTGGAAATTTTTACACCATTATTGGTAATTGTTTTATTTTTTAAAATGGATTTTATTGCAGATTCTGTTTTTAGTAATCTTGATTTGGATTCGTTAATGGAGTCTAATTGACTTTTGGATAGTGATTTTAATGCAGAATTTATCTCGCTTTGAGAGATTTTGATATTTTTTATAACTGCCTTTGAGAATTTTTTTTCATATTTTTTTACAGCCTGATCTCCATTTTTCTTGACATCTCGAATTATTGAACTCACAATTGAGGAATCAATATCGGTTTTCTTTGAATTTAATTGTGCAACAAATGTTTCAACATTTTTGACTTTGATTACTTTCATCAATTCTCTTCGTCACGCTTGATCTCCTCTAGTTCAAGAATTTGTCTAGGTTCATGAACAACTAGTCCTTGAGCAATCTTACGTAATTTAGGAATAAGTTTGTAAAATTCATCTTTTCTAACTACAGTGTTTATTCCATACCAACCATTTTCACTTAGAGGACTAACTGTTGGTTTCTTTAGAGAAGGCATCTGCACTAGTAATTTTTTAAGATTATTTTCTCTAACATTTAGATAAATGTGGAGATATTTTCTTCCCTGAACTGCACCACGCATCAATGTAACAATATCAAATATTTTTTCACGTTTTGTGGGATCTTTAAGTGATTTTTTATTTACAATCAAATGTGCAGTTGATGTAAGAACCTCATCTACAATTTTTAATTTGTTTTGTTTTAATGTGGTTCCAGTTTCAGTAACATCCATAATTGCATCTACATCTTCAGGTGGTTTTGCTTCAGTAGCTCCAAATGATAAATGAATTTGGACATTCTTGTTATTTCCTAAACGAACCCATGGAGTTACAATTAGAGGATCTTTGTTACCAAAAGCTTTCTTGTATGATTTGAGATTTTTGATAAATTTTGAAGCAGTAATCAAATATTCTGAAGAAATTCTTAGAACTTTTTTCTTTTTAGCATAATCTGCTACCATCTCATCAAGATTTTTGTATCTATATTTGTCTGGAAAAGCAATAACTAGTCTAATTTTTCCGTATTCTAAATCTAAAATTGGTTCTACATCTGAATTGGTTTCTCCAACCCAATCTTTTCCTGTAATTCCAACATCATAGAGACCTTCAGAAACTAGTGTGGGAATCTCTTGAGGACGTAGCATTTTGACAATAATTTTTGGATCATCAAGGTATACACGATATGTTCTGTCTTTACGATTAACTTTGGTCCATGAATTTTCCAATAACTTGAATGTGGCAGATTCAAGGCTTCCTTTAGGAATAGCAAATCTTACTTCAGACATGTATGTTTAACTCCATTTTTGGGTATATAATACCATGTTTAAATTTGCTTTAGTAATTCCTTTGCTCTGTCAAGTGAAATTGTTTTTTCTTTGACCATGATTTGAACAATTTTGTCTATTTGTTCAGGCAATGCACCTGCAGCAGCTGCTAGATTTCTCGCATGTAGACGCATATGCCCTTTCTGAATTCCATCTGTAGCAAGCGCACGAATTGCACTATAATTTTGCGCCAACCCTGTAGCAGTCATAATTGATGCTAATTCTTGAGCAGAAGTTACTCCTAAAATTTTTGTACAAATTTTTGCAACTGGATGAACATTTGCAACACCACCAACAATTCCTACAGAAAGTGGAATTTCAAGAGTACCTACCAAATTACCTTCAGGATCCTTACTCCATTTAGATAGTGAACGATATTGTCCGGAATTAGCTGCAAAAGCATTAGCTGCTGCTTCAATTGCTCTACTATCTTGTCCAAGGGCATTAGCTACTGCAATAGTACCATTCATGATTCCTTTGTTATGAGTAACTGCACGATAAACATCATTATCTGCAAATTCAAATGCCAAGATAATATCATCAACTACTTTTTCACCACCAACAGCCTCTTTTTCAAATACTGCAGTAGCTTTTGACATTCTTTTTGTAGAATAATTTGATAGAATTCGTAATAGAGTTCTTCCTCCAGTGATTTCTTCTAAAAGTGGAGCTACTGCTTCACACATTGTATTTGTTACATTTGCGCCCATTGCATCTGCAACATCAATTACTAGTTCAACAATCAACATATTTCCAGAAGAAGTTTTGATTTCTTTGCATTGAATCTCTTTTGCACCCTTGTTCATCTTGGATAATGTGTTACTTTTTGAATTAGCCAAATCAATAATTTTTTGAGAGTTTTGAGTAATTTTTTTTATGGAATTTGAAATATCTACATCTAGTATTTGGATTTGTCCAATACTGTATGATTCATCAGAAGTAACAGTGAATCCTCCTTTGATTCTTGCAATTTTTGCACCCTTGGAAGCTGCTGCAATAACTGAAGGTTCCTCTATTACCATTGGTACAAGATAGTCTTTGCCATTAATTAGAAAATTAGTTGCAATTCCCAATGGAAGTGAAAAAGTACCTATTGCATTTTCTACCATCTTGTCTGCTTTCTCAAAAGTGATTCCGCCATCAGTTTTCTGTAAAATGTCCAATTCATCTTGAGTAAGATTTGAAAAATTTGCAACATCAGCTAGACGTGATTTTCTGTCTTTTTCAAAGAATCCAGAAATTGATGACTTGGGCATTTTACTTCAATAGCCTCAATAGTTTATCATCTTTAGCATCTGGAAAACCTTTTCCATCAGTGTTTGAGGTAATGACGTAGAGATTTCCAGAAGTATCTTCGACTACATCTCTGACTCTTCCGATTCCACTAAGAATTGATTTTTGAGAACTAAGACCCTCTTCAAAATCTAATTGGTAGAGATTTGTAGCTCGCATTGAAGCCATTATGAATGGAAATTCAAAATTTAATTTCTCCCCATTATAGAAAGTGATTCCTCCAGGCTCAATACTAGGATCATAACATAAAATTGCACCAGTATAGATTTCATTTCCACCACATTCTTTTTCAGGCCAACCATAATTTTGTCCAGCAACAATTAGATTGATTTCGTCATTTTTTTCAGGTCCAAATTCTGCCAAGTACATATTTCCTTCAGAATCCCAAGTCATTCCTTGAGGGTGTCTATGTCCATAAGTGTAGACTGCCGAGTTTTCAAATGGATTATCATTTGGAATTGAACCATCATCATTGAGTCTTAAAACTTTTCCAGCAAATGAGTTCAAATCTTGTGGAAGATGTGAGGCATCTGAAACGGTTCCAGTACCTGCATAAAGTTTTCCATCAGGACCAAATTTCAAAAATCCACCATTTGTAAATGATGAAGCAGGAATTTTATCAAAAATGGTTTCTGCATTTTGTAGTTTATTTTCAAATTCAGTAATTTTTAAAATTTTATTCCACAATTCTCCATCTTCTTCATAAGTCAAAAATACATACAGAAAATGATTTTCTAAGAAATTTGGGTGTGTGGTAATTCCTAACAAGCCACCATCAAAAACATCTGGAGTTCTAAATACGGCTAAAGGTGCATCAAGTAAAACATCATCTTGAATAACTCTGATTTTTCCATCTTTTTCAGTAACAAAAATTCTATTTTCCGATATAGCAATAGAACGAGGTTTGTCAAGATTTTCAGCAATAATTTTTACTGATGAATTTTCAGATACGGGGTTTGGAGAAGGTAAAGGAATTGGGTCTGATGGAGATGTTAATACAAAGATTGAAAACAAGACAGAGATTGCAATTACACCAATGGAAATTTTCTTGTCCATAAAGTAATGATTTTTCTAAATCATATTAATGGTTATAACGAATTTAATAAAGCGTATATACCGCTCGGATTTATTTTTCTTCAGCGGGGTGGGGAAGCCAGACTATTTAGGGCTAGGTCATCCCGGCGGGCTCATAACCCGCAGTTCAGTAGTTCAAATCTACTCCCCGCTACTTATTCTCTAAAAAACCAAGAAACCTTTTCAGAGAATTGATTTGGTTTGTTAGTAATTCCCATTCTTTGTTCAGGTCTTGTTAGATGTCGGTGTGCAGAGATCTGCGGAATGAACAATTTTTTTTGCAATTTTCTAGGGAGTATTTTTGATTCCTTTTTGGAGGATTTTCTACCACATTTTATGCATTCAAATCCTTGATTTGCTCCTTTTGATTTCATATTTTTATTACATTTTAGGCATTTTGGATTGGATTGAATTTTCTTTTGTGCAAAATCAAGAATTTTTATCAATTCCACATTGAGAGATTTGGGAAAATTTTTAGATGATTTGCGAATTCCTCCAGCCAACATTACCTTATCTCCAGAAATAAAAGAACTGGCAATTTTTACAAGTCCTGTTTCTTTGTATACTGCACAATCTAATTCAAATTCATCTGAAGAAATTTTAAAGAAAATATGACCTCCCTTGGAAGATTTAGGATTAGAAACTATTTTTCCAGTTAACCAACCTGAAGAATAAGTTTTGATATTATCTTTAGTTAGTTGATTTTTGAGATGATCATTTGTTCCCTGATTTGATTTAAAGATCATGTAGCCATCAAGTTTTTCATTTGTTTGTACAATTTTTTTAGCAGTTAACAATGATTCAACATTTTCACCCCTGATTCCATAAAAAACAGGATCAGGTCCATGAGGAGTAATCATCACTCTATTTTTTTTATCATCAAAATTGTTGTAAGTATTAGGAAATGTTTTTTCTTGCATATCTTTGACACTTTGAGAAGAGATAGTTCTCTTAGTACCAAATTTTCTTTTTTTACGATATGAAATTAGTTCCAATGTATGATCACTGAACATATATCCAATTGAACCGATTGCACCTACTAAACCCTGACCATTTCCCATAAAAAAATAATCCAAATTATTTTCATGAACAAACTTTTTTGCATTATTACGATTTACTAATTGCCACATAGCTAATTCACTAAATTTTGAGAAATTCTCTGAAATATTTTCAGATTCTAAAAAAACTAAACCAGGATTAGCCCCATTTTCAACATCTGAAAATTTTTCAACAAAATTTTTTATTTTATTTTTAATTTTTGCGGGATTGCCTGTTTTAATGCTAAAAGAAACAGCACCATTACCCCGCGTTTTCCAGGGAACGTTGGGATTGAATCTGATTAATTTTGGAAAATCAACAAAATCAGTATCTTGTGATTTAAGGTAATCCACCATTTTGAATGCCAAAAAGGTTGTACACATGCCTTTTGGAGAATCAGTATCATCAAAACCTACATGAAGTATGGTTTTGTTAGACATATTTTTAAAAATTTTATCTGACATTTTTATCTGTTCTAAGTACAATTGGTTTAAATTAATTAAATTGATTTTTAAGCTGAATTGATAATAATTGATGAAAAAAGAATTTTTGAGATAATTAAAGAGAGAAATCCTGCCTCAATTTCACTGAATGGTCCTGATGGGATTCTTCCACAAGTTCAAGAAACTGCAAAAAATATAACAAAAAAATTCAATATTCCAGCATACGTTCTAGCTGATACTACTTGGGGAACTTGTGATTTGAATTCTAATGGTTCTAAAGTACTTGGAGCAGATATCCAATTTAATGTAGGACATACAATCAATACTGAAGAATATGAAAAAAATGTATTTTTAATTGATGCATATGATGATGTAGGATTTGATAGTGTTGCTCAGAAATGTACAGAATTACTAAAAGGTAAAACAATCTCACTTGTAACAGATAGTCAACATTTGCATCAGGTAGATAATGTAAAAAAAATATTTTTGCAAAATTCAATTAATGTAAAAATTGGTAAAGGAAAAGGTCAGTTAAATGATGGTCAAGTTTTTGGTTGTGAGTTTTATCCCACATCAGAACTGAAAAAGGAAGTAGATGCATATGTTTTTCTTGGACAAAGTAATTTTCATGCAGCAGGAATTGCACTATCTACAAATTTACCAACATACATACTTGATCCATATTTTAACGAAGTTAGAGAAATTACAGAATTTGCACAAAAGCTAAAACGAAAATCCACATTGGCAATTTACAAGGCTGCTGAAGCCAAAACTTTTGGAATAATCATTGGTTTGAAAGAAGGTCAGTTATCCAAAGTATTTGGTTTAAAGATGAAAAAACAACTAGAAGAATTTGGAAAAGAAGTTCAGTTATTTGCATTAACAGACATTACAAATGAAAGATTGAGAAATCTAAAAGGTATTGATGCATTTATTCAAGTGGCATGTCCAAGAATTTCTACAGATAATCAATTTGATATGCCTGTTTTATCTACGCCTCAAGCTAATGCATTAATGAAATTGCTAAAAAATGAAGATATTGGAGAATATTTTGAAATTCCTCATTGGTTATGAGATTAATTTTTCAAAAAGATGATTATTTTTTAAGATTTCAAAACAAGTAGAACTTTTTGCTTTATTTTTGAATTTGCTATTATTTGAGATAGCCAAACTCAAAATCTCCAAAGATTGTTCCAGTTCACCACGCATAGCTAGGGAACATGATTTATCATAAAGTACATCAGCATTATCGGGATAATCATCTAAAATCTGATTACAACATAAAATAGAATCATCAAAATTTTTCATAGAAAATAATATTCGTTCTTTATGATATAGTACAATATTATAATTTGGAAAATTCTGTAAGATTTTGTTACATAAATCAAGACTCTCAGAAAATTGTTTCATCTTTCTTAATGCAGAAATTTTATTGACTTGAATTGAAAGATCGTCTGGAAAAAAAGTTAATGCAGTATTATAGCATTCAATTGCTTTTTCATATTCTTTGAGCTTACTTAATGCATAGCCTTTGTTATTTAAAGCACTAAGGTTTTGAGAATTTTCAGTTAAAATTCTATCATAATATTGAATAGCTTCAATGAACTTTTTTTTCAAAAATAATCTATTACCTTCATCCAAAATTGAGTTAGTTTTAGGATCATCCATTAGAATCAGCTTGGTCTGAGAATGATTTTTCCAAATAATCCTTTTCCCTTTAACATCTTGGTGTGTGCTTCTGCTGCACGTTCTAAAGGAAAAACAGAGTCAATTATTGATTTTATTTTTCCTTGAGACATCCAATAGAAAGCTTGTTCCAGTTCTGCTCTTGTTCCTTGTGTAGAGCCTAAGATGTTTAATCCTTTGAAAAAAATATGTCTCAAATCAGTTGGAGCATTGTATCCAGTTGTAGCACCAGTTGTGATTATGGTTCCACCATAGTTGAGTAGAGTCAATTCTTTATTCCAGTGTGAACCACCAATATGTTCAAAAATCACATCAACTCCTCTTACGTCACCAAATGGTTTTACAATTTCTTTGGCAATTTTTCTAACATCTTTGTGCCAATCTTCCTTTCTATGATCAATTGCATAATCTGCTCCCAATTCAATTAATTGTTCTAATTTTTCAGGACTAGCAGTTGCAATTACAGTGCAACCAAAGAGTTTTGCAATTTGAATCCCGTAATTTCCTACACCTGAACTTCCACCCATTACCAAAACTAATTGTCCTGGCTGAATTTTTGCCCGACCAACAAGCATATGCCATGAAGTTAGCATGGTCATAGATGCAGCTGCGGCTTCATCAAAAGATACGTTATCAGGAATTTTGATCACATTAACTTCTGGCAAATGGGTGAATTCACAATATCCACCCCATAGTGGACCAGTTTCAAATCCCCATATTCGTCGTTTTTTACAATCATATTCCCTACCTGATGTACACGCTTTACATACTCTGCATGACATATTTCCATGCGAAACAACTCTGTCACCGACCTTGATGTTTTTTACATCATGTCCAACTGCAGTTACAACTCCTGCAGCATCAGTACCAGATATGTGAGGTAAAGGAATTGCTAATGGCTTTCCACGCATTCCCCAAATATCATCATAGTTTAGTGAGGCAGATTCAACTTTGAATACGACCTCATTGGGTTTTGGTTCAGGGATAGGAATATCTTTAATTTGTAAAATTTTTGAAAAATCGTCATCAGTGGTATAATTCTCATAAACAAGCGCTTTCATACAGTTTTGAAGATTTTTGGTGATTTATTATTTGTCAAAACACCATAAACAATTATAATCATTTAATCGTAAAAATCATCATGTCAGATAATATGACTTTTCCAGGCGACAAGATTGCTTCAATTGAGGAGTATGAAGCAGGATACAATACTTTTGATGATGGAGACATGGTAAGAGCAGCCACGATTGGTGAGAAAATTATTGATAAAAATTCAAGAATTGCAAACATAAAGCATCCAAAAAATCTATCAGTTCCAAAACCAGGAGATATTATTATTGGTACTGTAGCAGCCGTAATGTCTTCAATGATTGCAGTTACAATAGATTACATTAATGATAAACCAAATTCATCAAAAATAGAATGTGTTTGCGGAACTAGAAATATTCGCAGAAAAAATATTGCACTAGTTAATGATATTGCAAAACTAAAGATTGTCAGCCACATTAATGGAACAATTCATGCAAATATGGATGATAGTAATTTAGGAATATTATTTACAAAATGCAGAAAATGTGGAGGAAAAGTGGTCCCAATGAGAGACGCAATCAAATGTACAGAATGTTCATGGATTGATGAAAGAAAGCTTTCTTCTGATTTTGGCAAAAGCGACTTTGTGCAAGTTAGAGAGTAAGAAATGACTCAAGTTTCGTTCCAAGGAGAACGAGGTGCTTACAGTGAAGCTGCAGCAAAAAATTATTTTCAAGAAGAGATTGAAACTATACCTTGTCAAACATTTTCTAATGTAATTGAGAATACTCAAAATAAAACAAAATATGGAATCATACCTGTTGAAAATTCCATTGAAGGTAGTGTGGGTGAAAGTTATGATGCATTATTTTCATTAGAAGTTAATGTCATTGGTGAGACTTATTTTCGAATTGAGCACTGCCTAATTGGAACAGGAAAAATAGAAGAAATAGATTCAGTTTATTCACATCCTCAAGCATTAGGTCAATGTAGAAAATTTATTGAAAAAAATAATTTCAAAACAATTCCTACTTATGATACTGCAGGAAGTGTAGAGATTATAAAAAAACTAGATAAAAAAAATTGTGCGTGTATTGCCAGTAGGTCTGCATCAGAAATTCACGAAATTCCAATAATTGCAGAAAACATTTCAAATAATCCAAATAATTATACACGTTTTCTAATAATTGGAGAGAAGAATACAGAGCCTTCAGGTAAAGACAAGACATCAATTATTTTTTCTATAAAGCATGAACCAGGCTCATTGTTCAAAATTATAGAAAAATTTCATAATGAATCAATCAACCTTACAAAAATTGAATCCAGACCAACCAAATTGAGCGTATGGGAATATAATTTCTTTGTAGATTTTGAAGGACATAGAGAGGAACCTCAAATTAAAAATATGCTCAAAAATCTAAAAGAAGAAACTACATTTTTGAAGATATTGGGTTCTTATGCTTCTGCAAAAGTAAATTAGAATCCCTTTGGTTTTCTCAAAGAAAAACCCATACTAAATCCAATAATCACCATTCCAGATACAATCACCATGAGATCATATGTGAACAATAGCGGATCAAAACTTCGAACAAATTCTCCAGTAATCTCTAACTCAGAATTTCCAGTATTTTGAATTTGAATGATTGTAGTTCCATCTTCAGCGTGAACCCAATCTAGAGTAACTTCTTTTTTGTATGAAGTTTTGGGAATTTGTAATCCCTCACCTGGACTTTGTAATTTCAAATCAAAAGAATCACCAGTCACAGTGATAGATTGGGGAGTTTTTGCAGGTGCAGGAATTTCGTGTCTTGTAGAATCACCTACATTTACAAAATAGTTTTCATTAACTGTAATTGTACCAATATGAGTAATTAGAGAAAGCCCACCAATTGCAATAATTATGCTACCAACAACCAAACCAATGATAGTTCTCTTAGATAACATAATGTTTTGATTCCATATACCGGATAAAAAATTATCTACATTAAAGATACATCATGAGGTTGACTTTCAGCAAATCCAGCTCTTGACATTTTAATGAATTCAGCATTGGTTTGCATTTGAGGAATTGTGTGAGCACCACAGTAACTCAGACCAGAACGAACTCCCCCCGTTAATTGTTTGAGAATATCACTTACTGAGCCTTTGTATGGAACCATTGCCTCAACACCCTCAGCAACATAATCATTTAGATCATCTTCAAGTGAAATTGAGCCTGTTTCTTTGGATTTTCTTCCAATGTTTGCTGCAAGAGATGCCATTCCTCTATAGAGTTTGAATCTTTTTCCATTTTTAGTTAAAACAGTACCAGGGGACTCATCAGTACCACCTAACATACTACCAACCATTACAGAAGAAGCTCCTGCAGCAAGTGCTTTTGTTGCATCACCAGATGTTCTAGTTCCTCCATCAGAGATAATTGGAATATCATATTCTTTGGCAATTTTTGCACAATCCATTACAGCTGTTAATTGTGGAACACCTGAACCAGTAATTACTCTAGTAATACAAATTGAACCTGAACCTACACCAACTTTGACTGCATCAACTCCTGCTTTAATCAAATCTTCTGCACCTTTTCCAGTAGCAATATTTCCTGCAATTAATTCACAATCTGGAAAAGCTTTCTTGATATGTTTTACAGTAGTTATAGCATTTTCACTATGACCATGTGCAATATCAACAACTAAAACATCAGCTCCCGCATCAATTAATGATTCACTTCTCTCAAGAAAGTCACCTTTCACACCAACTGCAGCACCAACAAGAGGTCTTCCTTTCTTATCTTTTGATGCATTTGGAAAATCAGTATTATTTGTGATGTCTTTACTTGTAATCAGTCCTTTAATAATTCCGGAATCATCAACAAGAGGTAATTTTTCAATTCTGTTTTCATGTAAAATTTTCTTTGCATCATCAATTGAAATTCCAGGTTTTGCAGAGATTACATCTTTTGTCATAATTTCTGAAATTTTTCTTTGTGTGTCAGCAAATAGATAATCACGTTCAGTTACAATTCCTACCAATTTTGATGAAGAATCCACAACGAGTAAACCAGAGATTTCTTTTTCATCAGCGTAATCAATTGCATCTTGAACTGATTTTTCTGAAGATATTGTGTAGGGATTTTCAATCATCACACTTCCAGATCTTTTAACCTTGAGAACCTCATTTGCCTGTTCTTGAATTGTTAAAAATCGGTGAATAATTCCAATTCCTCCAGCTCTAGCCATAGCCACTGCCATTGATGATTCTGTAACGGTATCCATATTTGCGCTTACAAATGGAATTTTGATTGAAATATTTCTTGAAAGTTTGGTGGTTAGATCGGTTTGGCTTCTGCTTGTAATATCAGAGTATTTAGGAACAAGTAATACATCGTCAAAAGTTAAGCCTTCTCTAAATTCCAATGAAACCTTGTTTAGGAGGATTCAGATTAATTATAAGCCTTTGTGTCATTTGATTAATTTTTTTGCAATAGTTATGGCATCTTTGGTTTGTGAAACATTGTGAGTTCTAATAATATCAGCGCCATACATCACAGATATTGCTTCAGCAGCAATAGATCCAAAAATTCGATCAGATGGATCTTTTTTTTCGAGAATTTCCCCAAGAAATGATTTGTTAGAAATAGAGATCAAAATAGGTAAATCTTTTTTAATTTTTGAGAGATTTTTGATAATTTCAAGATCTCTTTGAACCCAATCAGAATTTATTTTTGTAAAAAATTTTCCTTTACCAGTTTTTCTAAAGAATCCTATTGAAGGATCCAATACAATTTTTTTTAAAGAGATTTTAGAGTCAGTTGCAATTTTGATACTTTCATCAAGTAGTTTTTGTGTAGATGAAATTAGATTTCCTGAAATCGGTTTTTTGCTAAATGCACATAAAATTACAGATGGTGAATATTTTGAGATGGTGCTTGCCATACGGGGATCATATTTTAGACCAGAGATATCATTAATGATTTCTACTCCACACTCTAGTGCAAGTTTTGCAGTTGAAGAATGTACAGTATCAATTGAAATTGGAATATTTGTTGAATTTTGAATAATTTTGATTGCATTAAGAATTCGTTGAGATTCAATTTTTTCAGATACATTAGTTGATAAATAAGGTGCAGTGGACATACCTCCAACATCAATAAAATCTGCACCATCTGCCTCCATTGCTTTAACAGAATTAAGAATTTGATTTTTTGATTGGTGTATTGATTTTTTGAAAAAGGATTCGGGACTAGTGTTCAAAATACCCATTATTCTGATTGGATTTTTACCTCCAACACTAATTTTTGCTAATTTTGTCACATAGTTTATGAAAAACTAATACATTTTAGTCATATGATATACAGAAAATGGCAAGAAAAATATGAAAAAATTTGTAAAGATTTTGGATATAGTGAAAATGAAGATAAAAAATCAGCAATTCTATTAAATTCTTTTATTACAAATTCATCAACTGTAGAAAAAATTTCAGAAATTATTAGAGATAAAGACATTTTTGTCATAGGTTCAGGACCATCATTACCTAAATGTATTCCAATTTTAAAAAAATTCAAAAAACCAATTAAAATTGTTGCAGATAGCGCTTTATCATTTATTTTAGAAAACAGAATTATTCCAGATATAGTAATAACAGATCTTGATGGGGATTTGGATTCGCTTAAAAAAATTTCCAAGAAATCAATGATTGTGGTTCATGCACATGCAGATAATTATGAAAAATTAGAGTTTGTAAAAAATTTCAAAAATTTTATTGGAACTACACAAACAAAATCATTTGGTAAGTTAAGTAATTTTGGTGGATTTACGGATGGTGATAGAGGTGTTTTTTTGGCTAGTAATTTTCATGCAAAAAAAATTATTTTGTTTGGAATGGATTTAGAAAATAAAATTGGAAAGTACTCTAATACAAAAAGAACACAAAGGAAAATTAAATTAAAAAAATTAAAAGAAGCAAAAACATTACTTCAATGGCTTTCAACATTTAGTAAATCTCAATTATTTACTACTTCAAATTCAATCAAAGGCTTTACAAAAGTTAGATATTCTGATTTGGATTACATAATTACCTAGAATGCATTTAATACCTATTTCTCATTTATAGAATTATGAAACTCTCTGAGGAGCAAATGAAAGCAATTGTTGCACTGAGAGATAATTTGATCGAGCAGATTGATAGACATCATGATGCCTTAGAATCTTTAGAAAAAAACATAGTAATTTTGGACGGGTTGTTAAAGGAATCTAGTTTTAAAAAGGCATCAGAAATTGGAAAAGTAGCCTCAAAATTAGAGGAAAATATTTCAGATTCAAAAACTAGTAAGGATTCTATCCCAATTAAACAGGGTAAAGACGGAAAAATTATTGCAAACGCGTTTGTCACACCCGAACAATTGGAAATTGTGTTAGATGAAACAATTGGAATCACCATTGATACCCCACCATTCAAGTCATTTTTCCTAGATAGAATAATTGGAGAAATGAAAAGAAAAGATGTGCAAGATGTAGAAAGTGGAAAAATTCAGAAAGAATCGATAATAGATTACATCATAAATCAAAATGGTCCAAACATTAGAGAAATTATAATTAAAAATTACAGACAAAAAGAGAGAATTAATGAACTAATCAATACAGCAGGATGGTCATTAACAAGAATGTTAGAGAATGTGAGCAAGTGAAACAATGGACAAGATTATAGTTTTAGATTTTGGTTCACAATATAGTCATCTAATTTGTAGAAGAATTAGAGAATTTTCAGTATATGCAGAGCTAGTTCCATATGATATTAGTTATGAAGAGATTCAAAAAATGAATCCTAAAGGTGTTATTTTTTCAGGAGGACCATCAAGTGTTTATTCAGATGATGCTCCAAATCCAGAGAATAAAATTTTTGAAATGAATTTACCACTACTAGGAATTTGTTATGGACACCAATTAATTGTAAATAAATTTGGTGGAAAAGTTAAAAGAGCAAATAAAGAATATGGTTCCTCAGTTCTAACAATAGATAATGATAAAGATCTTTTGAGTGATTTAGGAGAATCATTGAGAGCTTGGATGAGTCATGGTGATGAAGCAGAAGAGATTCCACCAGGATTCAAAATTATTGGTCATACAGAAGGAGCTAAAGCCGCAGCAATAGCATCAGAGGAAAAAAAAGTTTTTGGAATTCAATTTCATCCAGAAGTAGTTCATACTGAATTGGGAACAGAAATTTTGAAAAATTTTGTTTTGAAGGTTTGTGGAGCAAAACAAGAGTGGACTATGGAGGGATTTATTGACTCTAGTGTGGAAAAAATTTCCAAAATTGAAGGAAATGTACTATGTGGTGTTAGTGGAGGAATTGATTCTACAGTAGCAGCATTACTAATTCACAAAGCAATTGGAGATAGATTGAAGTGTGTCTTTGTAAACAATGGACTGCTTAGATGGAATGAGGAAAAAGAGATCGAAGAGATGTTTAAAGAAAATTTCAAAGTAAATTTTAATTCGATTGATGCTTCACAAGAATTTCTATCTAAATTAAAGGGTGTAGAAGATCCTGAAGATAAAAGAAAGATCGTAGGAGAAGAGTTTGTTAGAGTCTTTACAAATTTTGCTGAAAGTAACGGTCCATTCAAATGGCTTGCTCAAGGAACACTTTATCCTGATGTAATTGAAAGTGGTGTATCAAAGGGTCCTGCGGCAGTTATCAAATCACATCATAATGTTGGTGGATTACCTGAATGGTTAGATCTAGAAATTTTAGAACCTTTAAGAGAATTGTATAAAGATGAAGTAAGAAAAATTGCAAAAATTTTAGGAGTTCCAGAAAAACTTTTGATGAGACATCCATTTCCTGGACCAGGATTATCTGTCAGAATAATCGGAGAGGTAACTGATACAAAATTAATGATAGCAAAAAAGGCAAGTAAAATTGTTGAAGAAGAATTGATGAATGGAGGAATTTATGAAAAAGTGTGGCAAGCTTATGCCGCAGTTGGCGATGATAGAGCAGTAGGGGTAGTAGGAGATGAGCGTAGATACGGAAATATAGTAATGATAAGAGTAGTAGATTCAATAGATGCAATGACTGCAGATTGGACACGTTTACCACATGGAATACTCGAAAAAATGAGTAACAGAATTACTAATGAAATCGAAGATGTGACATGGGTGACATATACAATTTCTAGTAAACCTCCTGCAACGATTGAGCCCCAATAGGTGAAAAAATGAATTACGAAGAAATCTGTAACGAAATCCTTGGATGTGACGAGAATATCAGATATGTTGGAGTTTATGATTATGGGGAATTACACGATAAAATGAGACCAGGAAAGACTAGTTATCTCTCAAGAGAAGAGACAGAGCTTTCTCTTTCGCAGGCTGTATACAGATGGTCTACAAGGAAAAAAACATCAGAGAAAATTGGTAATGCAGCTTATGCATTAGCAAAATATGAAAAAATTATTCGAATTACCATTCCTGTTGGCGGGGCAGGATTAATCTTAGTTACAACAGAGCTAGAAATCAATCTAAATGAAATAATTGATAAGATTTTAGAAATCAGGAATAAATATTCCGAATAAAGTTTACAGACATGGATTTTCACGTTTTTGATACGTATGTTAAAGCAAAAGATGGTCATACCATGCATTTTGACGTAATTACTGACAATAGTGATTTGGAAAAAGCAATCAATTATGCAAAAGAGTGGTTAGCAACTATTGGAGAACAAGAGAGTAAAGTAACTTCTGAAGAATGTAGATTTTGTCATACACAATCTGTTCCTGAAGATATCGAGATTGAAATAATGACTAGTGGTTATTTTATTTCAAAAATGGAAGGATGTCCAGAGTAATCACCATAACAAAGCAGCACCAAAGACACCAGCAGAATCACCTAATTCATTTTTAATAATTGGTGTATCAACAATATCTGAAAAAACTTTTTCATAAACTGATTTTTTTCCTTCATCATACAAAAAATCAATGTTTGACAAACCACCACCTAGAACAATCACATCTGGATCTAAAATATCAATCACATTTGCAAGAGCATATCCAAAGTTTTCTAGAAAATCATTTTTCCATATTTCTGCGCTAGGACCATCCAAATCACGAATAATTTCATGCATTGGTTTTGAATATCCTGAAAGTTTTTTCCATGAAGATTCAAGCGCAGGACCACTTAGATAGGTTTCAACACATCCATGTTTTCCACAATAACAAGGATTTCCATTACGAATCAGAGTGTGATGACCCCATTCTCCAGCAATGTTAGTTCTACCGACTAGTAATTTTTTTTGATAAACAATTCCACCCCCAACACCAGTACCCATAATTATACCAAATACAGTATCAAAATCTCTGGCAGAACCCAAAAGAGATTCAGCCATTGTAAAACAATTTGCATCATTTTCAATCAGAATATCTTTTTTCAAAATTTTTTTTAAATCATCTTGGAAAGGTTTACCAATCAAACATTGTGTGTTACTATTTTTAATTAAACCAGTTTGTTTAGAAATTGCTCCAGGAGTACAAACTCCAACAGTAAAATTTGAAATATTTTGAGTTACATCACCAATTAAATCAGAAATTGTTTTGATGATTTTTTCATAATTTTGATTGGGAGTTGGAACTCTTTTTCTTTGAAGAACATTTAGCTTAGGATCAAGTAAAATTACTTCAGTTTTTGTTCCGCCTAAATCTATACCAACTTTAAACAATATTTTTAGTTTGGAAAAGGATTGTTAAATTTTTAGGTGAATCTAATGACCGCCTGGTGCACCAGAGACTGCAATTACATCATCGATTCTCAAAATCATGCAAGCTGCTTCAGTTGCGGATTTGATGATTTGTTCTTTTACTGCAACTGGTTCAACAACATCAATTGCAAGCATATCTGCAATCTGAGTATTTTTTGCATCAATGCCTGTCCATTTTCTTCCTTGATTTTGTTTTGCACGCAAATTAGCCATTGTATCAATTGGATCCATTCCAGCATTTTCAGCAATAGTTAATGGAATGACTTCCAAGGCTTCTGCATATTTTTTAATTGCCAATTGTTCTCTACCATCAAAACTATCAGCCCAATCTTTTAGTTGAGCAGCAGCATATGATTCTGGAGCTCCACCACCTGCAACAATAGCTGGTTTTTCAATTACATCTTTAACAACCATTAGTGAATCATGAATTGAGCGGTCTACTTCATCAATAACTCTTTGAGAACCGCCACGAATTAACATAGTAACTGATTGTGGGTGTTTACAGCCTTCAATGAATACCCATTTGTCAGATTCAACTTTCTTTTGTTGAACGATATTTGCAAATCCAAGATCTTTTTCAGATAAATCATCTAAATTACTAATTACACGACCTCCAGTTGCTTTAGAGAGTTTAATCATATCGCTTTCTTTAACTCTACGGACTGCCATGATTCCATTCTTTGCTAAATAGTGTTGTGCAATATCATCAATTCCTTTTTGACAGATTAGTACATTAACACCAATACTGTGCAATTTTTCCACCATCATCTTTAGCATTCTGTTTTCCTCTTCAAGGAACATTTGCATTTGTGTTGGATCAGAAATTCTAATTTCAGAACTCATTTCAGTCTTTTCAATTTCTAGTGCAGAATTTAGAAGTGCAATATTTGCTTTATCAATTTTAGTTGGCATTCCACTATGAACAATTTCTTTATCAAGAACAATTCCTTTAATGATTTGTGTATCTGTAATTGAACCACCGGATTTCTTTTCAACTTTAAGATTTTCCAAATCTACAGAATATGTTTCGCCTTTTTTAGTTGCAATATTTAGAATTGAATCAACAACTAATTTTGCTAGGACATTACTATCTTCAGAAATTAATTTTGATTGCATACTTGTAGTGGCGATTTTTAATAATGATTCACGATCATCTGGTTGAATCTTTTTTGCTAATTGAGAATAAATTTCAAGAGTCTTTTCTGCAGCAGCCTGATAACCATCAATAATTACTGAAGAGTGAACATCTTTTTTGATTAATTCTTCAGCTTTTGCAAGTAAAGTTCCGCCAAAAACAACTGATGAAGTAGTTCCGTCACCTACTTCATTATCTACAGTTTTTGAAATTTCGACCATCATTTTTGCTGCTGGATGTTGAACGTCGATTTCTTTGAGAATTGTTGCACCATCATTAGTAATTGTTACATCTCCAAGAGAGTCCACAAGCATCTTGTCTAAACCTCTAGGACCAAGGCTACTTTTGACTAATTGAGCAACCAATTTTGCTGCTGCAATATTGTTTTGTTGTGCATCTTTACCTTTTTGTTGTAAAGCGCTTTCTTTGAGGACTAAAACTGGTCCATTTGGTCCTTGTTGAATTGATGCCATAACGTTCAGCTTTATTCCTCGAAATCCCCTTTTTTAATATTACTTAGTGATGGGATTGATGTAATTTCGAGTTTTTACATCAACAATTCCACTGGAAAGAATTCTGATCGATGGTAATGCTAGAAATGGCAAAAACAGTGGGATCAGGTGAGGTCTAGAGAATTTGCAACCATTATCAGTCATAGATTGATTAATTTTTTCAAAATTTGATGATACTGTTTCAAAAGAATCAGTAGACACAATTCCAGCAAATTGTAGTGGTAATGATGCAATAATTTTTCCAGATTTTACAACACATAAACCACCTTGATTTTTTATCAAGTGATTACATGCAGTTGTCATATCAGAGTCATTAGAACCAATTACTATCAAATCATTCTCATGAAAACTCCAGGTGGAAGCAAATGCCCCTATTTCTGGTCCAAAATTTTCTAAAAATCCAATTGCAGATGTATTTTTTCCAAAAGTTCTATCAAAAGCGGCAACTTTCCAAATATCTTTATCTATTGAAGCATCAATTTGTCCACCGCTTGTTTGAAGTTCGGCATTGTTTAATTTTGTGATTATTTCTGTCTGCATGAAAATTGTATTTACAGATTCTAAAGACTTTTTAGATTTTATTTGAAAATCTTTTTCAGAGAATTTTTTTAATTTTATAGAAGTTTTAGCCCAATTTGAAATTGATTTTTTCTTAATTTTTGAAACTAGTTTTCCATTTGAAACAACTAGTTTCCCTCCAACAAAAACCATTTTTGGAATAAATGATTTTAAATCTGTTAGTACCAAGATATCTGCTAATTTTCCTGGTGCAATTCCACCAAGGTCTTTTCCCATATTGTAGTAATCAAAGTTATTTTTTGATGCAATAGTAATAGCATCAATTGGATTCATTCCCAATTTTACAGATTCTCTAATGCAGTGATCAATATGACCAAATTTTATCAAATCAGTTGGATCAAGACCATCTGAGCAAAACATTAGTCTATCAATGTAAGTACCATGAGTCATCACCCTTGGAATAATTTCTTTTAAATCTCTTCTAATAGAACCCTCTCTAATCATAATCCACATGCCAAGTCTTAATCTCTCAAGTACTTGATCAAAATTGATGGGCTCATGACAAGAAAGAATACCTGAACTAACGTACGCATTAAGTTTTTTGTCACTAGCTCCAGCAGTATGTCCATTAATTATGCAATCACATTCTAGCATCGCAGAAAGTGATTTCATTGTTTGGGGTTCACGCAGAGTTACTTTTGTCCATGAAAAAACTTCACCCATTCCAAGTACATTAGGATGTTTTACAGCTTTTTTCTGTTGAGAGATAGACATTGTGTTACAATTACTAAATTTTCCATCTACAGGTAATCCACCTGGAACCACTTGAAAAATTCTTTGAGGTATATCAGTGCCAAGTTTCAAAAATTCCATGAAACCATTATTTCCACCAACACTGACAACATCAATTGGATCAGAGAAAAGGCTTGTAACACCACAGAGTAAAGATTTTTTTGCAAATTCAGATGGTAAAACAAATTGATCAATATGCAAATGTGGATCAGCAAAGCCTGGACAAACATAGGAATTTTTTAAATCAATGATCTCAGTTTTTGGTCCAATTGTATGTGATGCATCATGACCAACATAAGCAATTCGTTCACCAATAACTGAGATTTCAGATTTGCTAATGATCTCTCTGGTATAAACAGAGACTAATTGACAATTTTTTAAAACAAGATCTGCTTTTCTGTCACCCATTGCAACAGAATTTAGTTGCTCAATTACATGATCTAGTCGTATTGTCACAAACAAATTTGATTTTTGTGCCTATTATAGATTCAATGCTTAAATTACGGATGGAAAGGTTTTGTTGATATGAACATACCTAAAGTGATTCGAAAATATTGCGCCAAATGTAAGACTCACACTGAACAAAAGGTATCAATTTACAAGGCAGGTAAAAGAAGGGGTTCAGCCAGAGGAGAGCGCAGACACGCAGAAAGAAAACGAGGGTATGGTGGACAAAAATTCCCAAAACTTGCAAAACCAGCAAAAGTTACCAAGAAAGTAACTCCAATTATGCAATGTACTGTTTGCAAGAAAAAATATAACAAATTAGGTGTTAGAATCAAGAAATTTGAGTTGGTAGCAGCATGAAGAAAGATCATATTGAAATTCCAAAACCAAGTAGTAAGTTTCAAAAAGTCAATTGTAATGAATGTGGTGAACTACAGGTAGTTTATTCACATGTTTCAACTTCAATTTCCTGTAATTCATGTGGAAATACAATTGCAGAACCAACAGGTTCAAAAGCAAAAATCAATGGAAAGATTTCAGGAAGCGCTGAGTAAATCATAATCACTTTTCGAATTTAGATTCATTGCCAATCTTTTATCATCTAATATTGAAAAATGCTCGTCAATATTTTCTAGATTTGAAATTTGTGAAGAATTAACAATTGAGATTCCAGTGAAAAAACATTTTTTTCCATTATGTATGATAGAGTATTCTGAATTCAAACCCAGAGAATTGCAAAAGTCCTGAGTAACTAAAAAACTATGCCAAGAAAATTTATCATCATGTAAAGAAATAATTTTTTTTATAATTTCTTCATCTAAAAGAGGCATGTCACCGGAACAAACAAAAATCAAATCATCAAACTGACTGAGAACAGAATTAAGATCTTCCACATATCCCAATCCTGAAGAATCAATAATTTGGAAATTATTAGAAACAAGAAAATTTTGTGTTTTAGGTGAATTTGGACTTGTTATAGCAATAGTTTTAGAAAAACAATCAGAATTAATCAAAGCCTCCATTACTTGTTGAATGATTGGTTTTTTATCATTTAACAACAATTTCTCTGTAGACATTTTCATTCTGGTTCCTTTACCACCAGCCATTACAATACCAATCATATTGAAACAAAAACCATTAGTGATGCTAATCTAGATAATTCATTAGATGTACCTATTACATCTCCAGTTATTCCTCCAAAACTCCTCTTTGAAAGGAATAGAACGAAAAAAGTGATTAAAACAGTGGCTATGAGCATGAAAAATCCGACCATTTCGCCAATCAAAATTATTGGAATTATCATTATTAGAAATGCAATTAGTAATTTGCGTTTGTCCTTCATCTCTTGAAGAAAAGTAGAATTTGACCCAGTTGAGGCAGAGTTACCTACTGATGAAATTAAAACCATAGAAAATTTTGCCAGTATTTCACTAATCAATATGGCTTTGAATAATTCAAAACCAGTTGTGAGAGAGATAGTGATTACCATTCCAATGAAATATAGAACTAGTGCAGTGATTCCTGCAGAACCAGTTGATACATCTTTCATGGCTTGTAATTTTTTTTCTTTAGTTCCTTTAACCATCAAACCATCAGAAAAATCTGCTAATCCATCAGTGTGATGAATTCCAGTAAGAATAGCTAAACCAGTTACAACAAGCAAACTGACAATTAATGGTTCTAGAAATTCAGAGAGACCCCAACCAAATCCACCAACTAAAAGTCCAATTGCAATTCCAACTAAAGGAAAAAGAAACATGTACTTTGCAGTTTTTTCTAGAGAAGTTCCAGGAAATGGCAAAATAGTCAAAAATGAAAATGCAGAACTAAGTTCTTTAAACATGTAGCCACCAACCAATCAAATTCAAAATTGTAATTATAGGAATTGTAACTATACAAAAGAAAAGAAAAGAAGTTAGTTTCATTATGGATATTGCAGAATGGACATGGTTTTCATTTAACATTACATCACCATCACCTAATGCATAGTGACTAAGTTTCTCAAATCTTGTATCTAATGCACCTGCCAAAGCTGCCATTGGATATCCAGCATTGAGGCTTTCAGTATTTTTTGCATCTCTAAACATTACCTCATATGATTTCTTCCAATTATTTTTCAAGATAGCTGCAGAAATAATCATCAAAATTCCTGTAAGACGTGATGGAATAAAATTCAAAACAGAATCAGATTTGGCACTAAACCAGCCTAAATTTCTGAATAATTTTGTTTTATATCCCAACATTGAATCGCACGTATTAACAACTCTATGCAAAAATGCTCCAGGTAATCCAAATAATGAATAATAGAATAATGGACCTGTTATCCCATCTACAGTATTTTCACTAATACTTTCTAAAACACCTGAGATTATATGATTTTGATCTAAATTTTTTGTGTCTCTTTTTACAATTTTTGAAAGATTATTTCTTGCGTTAACTATATCATTATTTTTTAAAGAGTCAATAACTGACAAAGCATATTTTTCCATTCCTTTAATTGCAAAAGTTGATTTCAAGAGTAAAGAACTCAATGTAACAAAAATAACGATTTGAATCCAATCAATTGAAATTTGATAGATAGTTAGTTCAAATAATATTATCAAGGATAGTGTAACAGATGTAATTATTGAAACTAAAATAATTCCATTTATTTTTTCAATAGAATCTTTTTGATTTTTACATAGTGGGGTTAATTTTGCAATTAAATTTCCTATCCAAGCAGTTGGATGGAATTTATTTTTAGGATCTCCAAATTTAAGATCAATTAATAATGCTAATCCAACAACAATTATTGATTCAAATATCATATTATCATTCTCTCAATTGATTTTAGGTTAATAGATTTTTCAATAATTTTTGATAGACGGTTAATTTCTGAATCTACTTTTTCTAAATTATGTTTTGACCATTTGAATTGTTTTGCATTTACGTTAAGAGAATCCTCTTCAGGTAGATCAATTTTCAACATGGGAATTGTTCCCAATACAGGAACCTTTGTAATTTTTTTAATTTTTGAGAAACCTGGTTTTAAAACTTGGATATCTCCTCGAAATTTATTAAAAATAAAACCCTTGACTAATTTTTGATGTTTCATATCTAACAGATTCATAGTACCAACAATACTTGCAAATGACCCTCCTTTATCGATGTCAGTGACTAAAATTACTGATGAATTTGTAATTTCAGCAATTTTCATGTTTGCTATATCAAATCTTTTAAGATTTATTTCTGCAGGAGAACCTGCACCCTCAATTATCAAAAAGTCATATTGTTTTCTTAATTTAGAGAGAGAATTTTTGACAATTTTAATTCCATCATGATTTACAAATTTTGAATAGTAATCTTTTGCATGCATTTTTTTGAAAAATTTTCCGTTAACATATACTGATGAAAAATAATTTCCTAAAGGTTTCAACATAATTGGATTTAGTTCTGGAGTGATTTGACATCGTGCGCCAATTGCTTGAATAGCTTGCGCTCTTGAAATCTGAAAATTTTTTTCCACATAAGCAAAATTTGACATATTTTGAGATTTGAATGGAGCCACTTTGAATCCACGATTAGATAAAATTCTACAAATACAGGTTACTAGTGTGGACTTACCTGCACCAGAGGATGTTCCCTGAATCATAATAGAATTCATCTTAAATTCTCCAATGTTGAAATTAATTTTACATTTTCTTTATGGGTCTTAACGGCAATTCTAATAAAACGATTATCAAGTCCTCGAAAATTTTTGCAATCTCTAACAAGAATTTTTTTTTCTAATAATTTTTTTTGTAAAAGTGTAGAATTGATATTTGTTTTAATTAAAATAAAATTAGTACTTGTTTTTTGACAACTTAGATATGGAAGTTTATTGATGGATTTTTCTAGAAATTTAATTTCATTTTTAATCAAAGAATTAGTTTTTTTGAGAAATGTTTTATCTTTTAGAGATATTAGAGCTGCATCTTGAGCAATAGCGTTAACACTCCATGGAATTTGCAGTTTTTTTAAAATATCAATTATTTGCTTTGAGGATACTGCATATCCAACTCGAATTCCTGCCAATCCAAAAGATTTTGTAAATGAGCGTAAAACTAGTAAATTATCAAATTTTTTAGTATATTTGATAATAGATTCATCTCCATTTGGTACAAGCTCGATAAAACATTCATCAACAAATACTAGAGATGATTTATTTTTTGCATACTTGATAATTTCCAGCATTTGCTTTTTTGGCACAATTGTTCCAGTGGGATTATTTGGATTACAAATGAAAATACAACCATTTGATGGGATTTTTTTTAAGAAGTTTTTATAATCTTTAGATAAATCTAATGTTTCAAAAAATTCTTGTTTTGATTCAGATAGATTTGTTGCAATTTCATATTCTCCAAATGTAGGAATTGAAATTAGTACTTTTTTCTTTGAAAGAAAAGTAGAACAAAAGTTATAGATAATTTCTATGGCCCCATTTCCAATCAAAATATTTTTTTTAGGTATTTTTAGATGATTTTGTAATTCTTCCAAGAGTTTGGTAGAATTTACATCAGGATAATCTGAGATTTTATCAAGATTTCTTTTAAAAAATTTTGACAATTTTGGAGATATTCCAAGTGGATTGACATTGGTACTGAAATCTATTAAAATTGAATTAGATGATGAGAAAGAAAATTTACCACCATGTTCAATTGGGATATGATTTTTTATAGAATTTTTTGTGCTTAATTTCACAATTCCTTATAAAAATACGTGATTTAGTATCTTTTGGTAATGAATAACGATTATTAATTGAAAGAGATCTATTCTTTAATCGTGGACAAAAAAAGAGTTGCAATTATTGGTGCTACAGGTTCAGTTGGTCAAGAATTTATTCAATCATTAAATAATCACCCTTGGTTCGAGGTTACTCAGATCGCTGCTTCAGAAAGATCAGCTGGAAAAAATTATCTTGATGCAATAAAAGATGCAAGCGGAATAATTGCATGGGATGTAGGTGGAGAAATACCAGAATATGTTAAATCAATGACAGTTAGAAAAGTTGAAGACATAGATACATCACAGTTAGACTTGATTTTTTCAGCAGTTGAATCAGTAGCTGCTAGAGATATTGAAACTAAATTTGCAGCAGATTTACCAGTAATTTCTACTAGTTCTGCCTACAGATATGAAGAAGATGTACCAATTTTAATTCCAGGAATTAATGATGATCAAGCAGAGCTACTTGAGACTCAAAAGAAAAATCGAAATTGGAAAGGTTGGGTTGCCCCATTACCAAATTGTACGACAACAGGATTAGCAATTACATTGAAACCACTTCTAGAAAAATATGGTGCAAAAAAAGTTATGATGACATCTATGCAAGCCATTTCTGGAGGAGGAAAATCTGGCGTTTCTGCAATGGGAATTACAGACAATATTATTCCATATATTCCAAAAGAAGAAGGAAAAGTAAGATTAGAAACTAAAAAAATCTTGGGAAAATTACAAGATGGAAAAATTATTGATGCAGATATCAAAGTAAGTTGTACTTGTACAAGAGTTCCCGTAATTGACGGTCATACTGAATCAGTTTTTGTTGAAACATCTGAAGATATTGATCCGCAAAAAGCTAAAGAGCTTTATGGAGAATACAATAAACAAATTTCTGTTGTAGGTTTACCATCTGCTCCAAAGGATTACTATGCATTTCATGATGATCCCACTAGACCGCAACCAAGAATGGAGAGAGCTGTAGGAGATGGAATGACAACTACAATCGGTAGAGTCGAAAAAGAAGAATTATTCGACAAGGGATTAAAGTACATGTTATTCTCTCATAACAAAAAAATGGGTTCTGCAAAAGGCGCAGTTCTTCTAGGCGAGATGTTATACAAAAAAGGCAAGATCTAAGCTTTTTTTGAAATTTTTTCAATAATAATTTATAAGTTCCAGAAATTTTTGAAATTTAGTGTGTTTTAAATGGTTAAAGTCGATGACCTTGATTTAAAAATTTTATCAGAACTCTCAAATGATTCATCAATATCAATTCCATTGTTATCTAAAAAAATTAATGTAAACTCTTCAGTAGTATACTCCAGAATTAAAAGACTGATTAAAAGAAAGCTAATTGAGAGATTCACAATTGTAGTAAATGATTCAGAATTGGGTTATGAGGTTAAGGCTCTAACTGGAATAAACATGGATACAAAAAAAAGGGATCACATAATCGAAGAACTTTTCAAGATTGAAGGAGTAAGAGAAATTGCGGAAGTTACAGGTAGATTTGATATTTTAGTTACAATGTATGCGAAAACCTTGGATCAGATGCACAAATTAGTTTCAGAAAAAATAGGTAGAATTGAGGGTGTTTTGTCATCAGAGTCTTTTATAGAGATGAAATCAAGGACAAAAGCAATGCCATATATGCCATCAAAGAGTGTTGATTAGTATTGCAGAAACAGAAATCTCAATCAAGAATAGCAGTATATTATGAGCTGACTAAACCTAAAATTTGGTATTTGTTAGTGTTTACTGCATTTGGTGCAACATTAACTGCATCAAACATCTATGACATTGAGGTATCACCCGCAACTTGGATTTTGATGCTTTTCTCAGTAGCTGCAGGTTCTGCTGCTGCAAACACTCTGACAAATTATCATGACAGAGATATCGATGCAATAATGGAAAGAACAAAAGAAAGACCATTACCATCTAAGCGAATTTATCCAGCAGTAAAGGCTAGAAACTTTGGTTTAGCGTTAGCAGGAATCTCTTTAGTTTTAGCATTTGCAATTTCATTTACTACCACATATGAGCAGGGTTCATGGGCTACAGCATTTATCGCATTTGGACTTCTGAACAACATCCTAGTTTACTCATATGCACTCAAAAGAAATTCAAGAACGAATATCATTCTAGGCGGATTATGTGGTGGTTCACCACCAATGATTGGATGGGTTGCAGTAACAATGTCAGACTTGTGGACAATGGGATTAACCATGGCTGGTTTAGTATTCATTTGGATTCCAATGCACATATGGGCACTCACTCTACATTTCAAAGAGGATTACAATAAAGTAAATGTTCCAATGTTAACTGCAGTTCAATCTGAAAAAACATCTGCCAGAGCAATTGCAGGCTCAACGGTAGTAATGGTATTATTTTCAATTGCACCATTTTTCATATTAGACCAATCAGGAGAAGAAATGGTAGGCGGAGTATACTTGTGGACAGCAATAGCTTCGGGAGCTTTAATGATTGCATTATCAATATGGGTTATTGTAAAGCCAATGGAAAAAGCCTCTTGGACACTGTTTAAATTTTCAAGTCCTTATCTTGCGGTATTATTTATTGCATTGATGGTAGATTCTGCATTATAAAATACTGTTATTTTCATCAAGACTATTGAGTTCTTTTGTAATTGTAGTATGCTGTTTAACTTGTTCTTCTAGATCATTCATTAAATCTTCTGATTGCCATTTTGAGGCAATTAATGATGTTAATTTTGCAACAATACTCCATTGTAGATTGTTCTGTTCATCAATCATTTTCAAAAAGTGTTTACCTTTTTCTTCATCATTCATAATTTTAAAAAATCACAATATGATAAAAATTTGATGGGGTAATGTCATTATTTCAAAGTCTTATTAACAAATAAACCAAGAATAAATCAATGAAATGCAGTAT
Source organism: Candidatus Nitrosopumilus sp. (assembly GCA_008080815.1). GTDB lineage: Archaea > Thermoproteota > Nitrososphaeria > Nitrososphaerales > Nitrosopumilaceae > Nitrosopumilus > Nitrosopumilus brisbanensis. The sequence goes on along the minus strand of VMDM01000037.1, from coordinate 1,095 downwards.
TTCAGAATGCAAGTCTCCTGCAATAGAAACCGTAAAAATTAGTTTTCGAGAGACAAGAAATCTCTGTAAGATTCACTTGAAACTTTACAATAATAAAAATTCAAAATATTCAACAAATTTTAAAAAAGCATCAGAAATTTGAATTCAAATTTATCTGAAAGATTTAACATCTACCAATTATTATGAAAAATATGGCTGCTAAGAAGAATTCGCCTAAAAAAAATCCTAAAAAGCAAACAACAAGTAATCCAAAAAAATCATCACCTAAGACCGTTAAAACTCCAAAAAAACCAGACTTTGATAAAGCATGGAAAGAGTACAATTCAGCATTGACAGGCTGGAAAGAGGCTTTGGCTCAATGGCAAAAGGCAACTAACGACACTCTAATGAAATATCATGATGCATGCCAAAAAGCAATTGAATCAGATGCAGAATTACTGAAAAAGGTAAGTACGAGTTGGGAAAACACATGGGAAGAAATTGGTCCAGAATATATCAGACAACAAAGTAGAATGATGGAAAATATTTTCAAGGAGACAAATATTCAATCAATAAAGAAATTCAACGAACAATGGGAGAAATTTCTCAAAACCACAGGAGATGATTCGATTATTGCATATCAAGAAGCAATAAAAAAATTCAATGAAGCCTGGCAATCAAATAAAATGTAAAAAATTTTATTTTTTTAATTTGCCAATCCTGAAGACATTACAACTACAAACAGAACATTTACCTTTTACAGCTGATCGTCCATTTTTCATCATTGTTTCAATGGGTTCCTTTATTTCACGTTTTGTTTTACATTTTACACAATAAGCCACTTCTACAGAAGATGAAATAGATGTTTTTGGATTAATTTTATTTTGTATGTCATCCAGTTTTTTACTTTGTTGTTTTATTGATGAATCAATTTTATCAGAATTACTTTTTTGTATTTTAGTTTTCTCTGTTTTGAACTCGCTGGATTGATTAGTAGAATTTTTATTTTTTATAGAAATTTCTAATTCATCAATTTGTTTTTGGAGGTTCTCTAAATGAAGTAATTGTTCTGGAGTAGCTTCCTCTTCTGGTTCTTCTGGAAGTTCTTCAGTCTTG
>VMDM01000046.1 GCA_008080815.1 Candidatus Nitrosopumilus sp. | reverse complement strand
ATCCAAAGTAATTACAATGCATGTAACAACTCCTATTGAAGATAAAAAATTAGAATTACAAAAAGCATTGATTGATGGATTTAGTGTGGTTCTAGTACCAAGACCTTGGCCAAAGCAACCTGACAAGCACTTTATGCCATCAGAAATTGCAAAGTATCTATTTGAAAATGGTTTTGACACAACAAAACTCAAAGTTCATGTTTTTGAAGCAATTACAACTGAAGATGAAACTCATTTTCAAGGTGTTGTTAAAGATTTGGAGGGAAAGGAATTTTCAGACTTGTCTGTGATGGTCTTTGATCAAACTATCCTAGACTCTTACATGAATTATAGATGGCAATGGGAACAACCTCAGTCACAAAAGTGACTTTGCTTGTTCTTGTGCAATTTCAATCATATAATATTCCAAGTAACCACCAGCAAGCAACAATACAATTACTATTCCTATTTCAATTGCAGTGGGTTTGAGTTGTGGAATAATACTAGTTTTTTTAAGTATAGTACGCATAATTAGAAAACTTCTTGAAATTCCAATTGAATATGCAGTTATCTCCATTAGTCCAAATGGTGATAGAAATAAAATTGAAAGTGGAGGAATGTTCTCAACAATCGGATTTGAGACTGTGATTGCAGCAAATGCAAATCCAGTGGACCAAGATGAGAATAAACCCCAAACCATTCCAAATCCTGGAATAAACATTGGTAATGCAATTGTAGTGTTATGTGTAAATATTCCAAATGCATCAATGTCTAAAACCAATTCTTCAAATTCTTTCATGAAAAGATCTGATTCTTCTTGAGATACATTTGACATTGAACCTGCTTGATAAACACCTGCAAAAATTCCCATAAAAATAAAAAACATGATTATTCTTTCTTTCTTCATGAAATTATCTAGTATTTTCAATATTTGAGGGTTGGGCAGATTTAATTAAACCAAATTGTATTATTTCATATGAATAAGGAAGTCTATTTTGTTTTAAATTATGCACTAAACAAAGGATTTCAAATTCATCCAAATGCCTATAAAATTCTTGAAGGAATTGATGTAAAAAAATTAGAAAAAATTATCAAAGAAATTGTTAGAGAAAAAACCAGACAAAAATTATTTCAAATTAATCAGGATGATGTAGAGAGTTATTTGGGAATCAAAGATGATGATTCGCTTCAAAATGAAGTCAAAGTTCTCTCAGATCCCACTGGAAAAATTACAACCGGTGAAGGAGTAAAGGGGTATAATGCATTATTTTCTAGTCGTTTCAACAAATTAAAACACATCATATCAGAAAGACCAGAATCACGATTCCTCAAGTCATTATCTGTGGTAAAGACTGCCAAATCTGATGATGATGTCTATGTTTGTGGTTTGGTAACATCCAAATCTTCTGAAAGAAATATTGCCAAAGTTGTATTGGAGGACCCTTCGGGAGTTCTAGAGGGCATTATTTTTGATGAGGAATTAAAAAAGGTTGCAGAAACCCTGTTAATTGACCAATTTGTGATGGCCAAAGTTGTTATGGGTAAGAATTCAGGTTTTATGATTAAAGATTTGATCATGCCTGATGTCCCTGATCAGGCTACAAACAAGTCAGAATCTGAAGTATATGCTGTTTTTCTTTCAGATTTGCATATTGGAAGTAAATATTTCATGGAAAAAGAGTTATCGGAATTTTTTGAATGGATTTCAAGTTCTGATCCTGTAGCTAAAAAAATCAGATTTGTCTTGATTGCAGGTGACTTGGTTGATGGTGTAGGGATTTATCCAAATCAAGACAAAGAGTTAGTCTGCCAGACCATAGAAGAGCAATTAAGTAAAGTAGAGAAATTGATTGCAAAAATACCTAAAAATGTCAAAATTATCATAATGCCTGGAAATCACGATCCTGGAAGAAGAGCTCTTCCTCAACCTGCAATTCCAAAAAAATACAATTCCAGTATTTGGGAAAAAGAAAATGTCATTATGGTTGGTAATCCATCTTTGGTTTCTCTAAATGGAGTAAAAGTGCTAATGTTTCATGGTCAGAGTATAGATGATATTGTAAAAACTACACCAGGACTTAGTTATGACAAACCAACTGACGTAATGAAACATCTACTAAAGGCCAGACATCTTAGTCCAGTTTATGGTAGTCAGACCCCAATTGCACCTGAGATGCATGACTTGATGGTAATTGATGAGATTCCCGATATTTTTCATGTAGGTCATGTTCACAAGGCGCAACTAGATATGTATCGTGGAATCTTGTTGGTTAATTCAGGTTCCTGGCAAAAACAAACTCCATTTCAAGCAAGTGTTGGAATGACTCCAAATCCAGGAATTGCTTTGTTGGTTAATCTAAAGACCTTTCAAGTCTTTCATGAAAATTATAATTCAAATTCAGATAATATCTTGCAAAGTTAAATCATCTTTGAATGTTTTTTTAATCAAGTCTGAAGAAATTGTTAGTTTGTATTTTTTTGTTCTTCCATGAGTTCCCTGATGGACTAATCTTCCTGAAATAATTCCTGATAACTCTATTTCACTGAGCATTTGTGTGATTCTTCTCTGAGTTAGTTCATCTCTACCAACTGATTTGCATAGTGCTTTGTATGATGCGTAAATCTCACCTGTAGATGAGCCGTTTGCCTTCATTATAGCAATTAAGACCAATTTTTCATGTAATGGGAATGATTTTAGAGATGTTTCCTCTTTATTTTCCTCTATTTTCTGAGATGCTTCTCTGACATGGTCAGATGTAACTTTATCAGCCTGATTTCTTTCTGCAATCTCACCTGCCACACGGATTAAATCAATAGCTCTTCTTGCATCCCCATGTTCTCCTCCAGCCATAGCTGCACACAGATTGACAGCGGGTTCATCTACAGAATTCTCAATAAATGCCTCTTTGATTCGTTCTTCAATGATTTTTTTAATTTGTTCTACATCATAGTTGGGAAATACAATTTCTTCCTCTCCTAGGCTACTAATTACACGAGGGTCTAGTTTCTCTTTAAAGGTCAGGTCATTTGAGATTCCTACCAACGTCAAACTTCCGCTATCTAATCTCTCATTTGCTCGGGTTAATTGGTAAAGAATGTCTTTGCCTGTTTTTGAGACTAGTTGTGCTAGATAATCTATCTCATCTATTACAAAAATTGCATTAGTTTTATCTTCAATTATACGGTTAAGTAGTCTTTTGAATATCTCACTAATTGCCAATCCTGTTGTTGGAAGTTCTTTATCTGATAATCCCATCTGACGCCCTAGGCTTACTAATAGGCCATAAAGAGTGGTCTCTTCTTTAGAGTTTGAATATACTAATTTAATGGGGAAATTAGATTTTTCAACCCTCTCTTGAATTTTAGAAATTACCTTTTTTACAACTAGAGTTTTGCCAGTACCAGGCTTTCCATATACAAGAAGATTAGAAGGTCTAGATTGTTTTAGAATTGGTAAAAGTGATTGTGTAACTTGTTCTTGTTCTGATTTTCTATGTTGAATTTGATTTGGAATATATGAAAAATGAAGAATATCTCGGTTTTTAATAATTGACTTTCCTTGTTCTGCTGCATCTAATAATCTATCAATAGGATCGGACATACTCACACACCATCATTTCCTATCAACATCATTAATTACAATTGTATTTTGATTCTAAAGAATACTAAAGTAATTCTAGTTTAGTTTGTAATTAATTATTTTTAGTTAGTTTTTCTCAAAAAAAAAAATTAGAAAGAAAGAAGAGTGGAAATATTGGTGTGTGGGAAAATTAACAAGTTGTTAATGTGGTGTTAAAATTTATCCAAATAAACCCAAATTTGACCCCTTTATTTCCACTCCAGGCGTCAAATTTCTTATTAACATGTTAATAACCTGAAAATCACCCCTTTATTTCCACTCCAGGCGTCAAATAAACTGATTTTTTTCATAACATAATGTTTGAGTTGTTAACTTGATGTTAAACCCCAGGCGTGGCCTAGGCAGTCAACATTAACAACTCTCTATGTTAACAAAATTTCTCGGATCATTTGAACTGTTAAAGTAAGATCTGATAGATCCCATGCCTAAAAAACGAATAAGGATAGATATGGAAGATGCAGATGGAGCCAGATATGATATTAAATTAGAAGGCAATGTTACCAGAGAAAAAGTATTGAAAATTTTCGAAATGATGGATTTAATGAATATTGAAGAAGAAAGTGAAACAACCTCTATTGATTCAGTAGGGGCAAAAATATGGCATATAGTGGACAAGTACTACCCAATGGGCAAATTCAACTCTACAGAAATCCTTGAAAAATATGAAGATGAGTTCAATGAACCCATAAAACTAAGTATAATCTCTACATACTTGTCCAGATTTTCAAATAAAGGCAAAGTCGACAGAGTAAAAAATGGCAGAGAATGGATTTACCAATCCATTAAACTAGGTCAGAAAATCCACTAATGTTATTATAATTTAATAAATTAATTATTTTATTATATTATTAAATTAATAATTATATATCAATTTGAATGAAAAATATCAAATTTTTCTAAAACCTAACATTTGAAAATTTGAATGGTTCTATTGAACTAGTGGTTGATGATTGATTTTTGCAGTTCCTTTTTCTGTTATGGAATATGTATATGGTTTTGAATTTTCATTTCTTTGGACCAATCCATCATCAAATAATTTCTTCAATAATCTTGAAGTGTGCTCTCTACTCTTCTTTAATGTGACTTGAATGTCACGTGATGTCATAGCTTTGTCTGTGATTAAATGCAACACGTAATCAGTGGGATTATTGTAGTCAATTTTTGAAAAGTTTGTTGGTAAATCATTATTTTCTAAACTATGCTCTACTTTCTGAACTAATGGGACATTATCTTCATCAATTTTTTCTTGTTTTTCAACCAATTTTGCTATGAAATCTTTCAATTCTGTATTAGGATCTTCATGTTTCTCTTCAATACCTTGTATCTCCAATGCATCTAGCCTAATTTTCATATCAATTAATTGTCTTTCATAATATTCTAAACGCTCTAACTGTGAAACATCGGCTTTTTCATTTAGTTTGATGTATGGTCTAACTCTTTGATAAACAAACAATCCTACAATTCCAACCACAAAAGCAAATATCACACTAAGAATGATACTAGGATCAGGAATTTCTACTAACATCACAGAATTTACGAATAAAACGTGATTTATTGTGATTGACTAAACATTTTTCACACTTTGGATTAACAATTGCACACATCAATCACATACCATCATTAAAGAATATCCGAGTCCACATAATCGCATATCACATGGAGCATGCCTGTCTAACTAGTCTATCAATCACAGAAATCACATCTTCTTCCCTCTCAGGGAAGATATCACTCTCATTTATCACACGAATTTGTTCAGACACCTTTGAAATCACATCAATATCATCAGGTAAAATTACGCCTAAACCCTGCAAAAGCACAATTGTATAGTAAAAACTAACTAATTTCTCTCTTGATTGGGAAACTTGTCTATAATAGGCTCCTTTACTAATAGAAAATTTTGATTCCAACAAACTTTTCTGATTTAAAATAATTTCAATTTGTCTCTCTGTAAACAAAGATTTTTTTATAATTTTACGTAAAATATTGTTAAAATTGGATTTATCAAACTCTTCCATAGCTATACAATATTGTATAACGGCATTTTAATTAAACTTTAAAGAGCCATGGTGTAAGTGGTTTTATGGCTAAAATCAAAGTTGAAAAATTTCTTCAATCAGAATTAAATAAAAAAAAGGCTTTACTATTTGTTCTAATAGATTCTGAAGTCTCCAATTTGGAATCATCAAAGAAACTTGCAAGAGAAGTCGAAAAAATTGGTGCCTCTGCCATTCTCGTTGGAGGCTCATCAGCAAATGATCAGATAGAAATGTCTCAAGTTGTTAAAAGCATAAAAAAAGAGATCAATATTCCCATTATTCTATTTCCTGGAAATGTTACAGGTGTTGTACCTGACGCTGATGGGATTTTATTTAGTTCACTAATGAACTCTGAAAATCCCTACTTCATTACCCAAGCACAGGCATTAGGTGCTCCATCAGTACTAAAATTTGGTCTTGAACCATTACCTACAGCATATTTGGTAATTGGTGATGGAACATCAGCTTGGTTTGTTGGTTCTGCAAGAGGAATTCCATTTGAAAAACCAAAAATTGCAGCAGCATATGCACTTGCTGCCAAGTTCTTAGGAATGAGGTTTGTCTACTTGGAGGCTGGCTCTGGTGCCAAATCTTCAGTGACACCTGAAATGGTAAAAACGGTCAAACAAGTATTTGATGGATTTTTGATTGTTGGTGGTGGTATAAAGGATGAAAAAACTGCAAAAAGTCTTGTTGATGCAGGTGCTAACGCATTGGTTATTGGTACTTTTCTTGAAAAAGGCGGTAGTCTTAAGAAATTAGAAGAAATAACTAAGATAATCAATAAAAAATAATACAAAAATGTCTGAAAATGACGCATTAATCCGTATTCAAGGTGTTCCTATGCCTGATTTCTACTTAGGATACTACTCAAAACTATCAACGGACACTTATACGATATTTGAGCATGCTGCATCTGCAAAGGCTAGTTTATACGACTCATCAGGAATTATTGAGCCGAAAATCGCATTTGATCTTCCTGATAGGGTTGCAAAAATGCACGAAATTGATATTGCTGAACCTCTCAGAGAACTACTAAAAACAAATGGAAAAGAACTATCAGCACTAATTTTAGCCAAGGAAATTGCCTTAGGAAATTATTCATTACCAGATTCCACATTAGAAGAAAAGCTTGACATGGCAGTACGTGTTGGTTTGGCAATAGTTACAGAAGGAGTAACTATTGCACCTCTTCAGGGAATTAGTGAAGTAAAAATTAAAAAAAATAAAGACGGCACTGACTATCTTTCTGTTTCAATTGCTGGTCCAATGCGTTCGGCAGGCGGAACAGAGTCAGCTGTGACCATGTTAATTGCCGATCATGTTAGAAAAGCAGTAGGTCTTGCAAAATATCAAGCAAATTCATTTGATGATGAAACAGGCAGATTTATTGAGGAATTAAGAATCTATGAACGAGAAGCAGGCAGTTTTCAATTTCATATTTTAGATGAAGATATTGAACATGTAATTTCCAACATTCCTGTTGAATTAGATGGTGTAGATACAGACCCCTTCGAAGTAGTCAATCACAAATCAATGAAACGAATCAAAACTGACAGAGTTAGAGGTGGTGCCTTACGAGTTCTAAATGATGGTTTGATTGGTAGATCAAAAAAACTACTCAAAAGAATTGAACTATACAATTTAGACGGTTGGGAATGGCTTGGTGATCTTAAAGGAGCGGTCCAAACTGGTGACAACCAAGAAGATGCTGCAGCAAAAAGAATGAGGGAGGTAATCACGGGAAGATCTGTCCTATCTATGCCTAATAGATTGGGCGGTTTTAGGCTCAGATATGGCCGTGCATGCAACACAGGATTTGCCTCAGTTGGAATTCACCCAGTAATCGCAGAAATTTTAGACCATACCATAGCTGTGGGAACTCAAATCAAGATAGACATTCCTGGAAAGGGCGCAACTGTTGCATTTGTAGATTCTATTGACACCCCCATTGTCAGATTAGATAACGGAGATGTTGTAAAAATCAAAAATATCTCACATGGAATAGAACTCAAAGATAGAATTGAAAAAATATTGCATTTGGGAGATATTCTGATTTCATTTGGGGATTTTTTGGAAAATAATGCACAAATGGTTCCTTCTGGATATGTTGAAGAATTTTGGATTGAGGAGTTAAAACTAAAAATTAATTCTATTCCAAATGACTCAGAATTTCTTGAAACATTTTTAGAAAAAATTCCCAACTTGGATGAGATGTTAATATTATCTGAAAAATTCCAATTGCCACTACACCCAAATTTTCTATATTTTTGGGATCAAATCACTTTAGATGAATTCAAACAAATAACTAAACCAAACAAAATTAGTGATGACTGTATTTTTTACACAATAGACCAAAAGCGAATTCTTGAGAAATTAGGAGTTCCACACCAGATTCTTGAAAATCAAATAATTCTTTCTGATATTGAGGCAAAGATTTTCAAGAAATTAATTTTTGAGAAAAAAATTATTTTTGATGACTTGTCTGTACCTCAAATAATTACAAAAAATTCTGGAATAATCATCAAAAACAAATTTTCAACATCAATTGGAGTAAGAATTGGAAGACCTGAAAAAGCTGCTCCAAGACAAATGAAACCTCCAACACACGTACTATTTCCAATTAATGACAAGGGAGGACCGACAAGGGACTTGTTGAAAGCCTCAAAAAATGAGCATTTCTTTACTAGTATTTACAACAGATTTTGTCCTCAATGTAATCAGCCCTCAATTGGGATTAAATGTCAAAGATGTGAAATTAAAACGATAGTTAATTATCGATGTTCAAAATGCAGAGAGACGCTTGATGAACCATTTTGTCAGAGATGTAAAAGAAAGGCAGTTTCTTATTCTCATAAAGAATTTCCACTCAAATTAAAACTAGCACAGGCTCAAGAAAATATACGATTTAGGGCTCAAGAACCATTCAAAGGTGTCAAAGAACTAATTAATCAAGACAAGATTGCTGAACCTCTCGAAAAGGGACTGATTAGACAAAATTATGATTTAACAGTGTTTAAGGACGGCACAGTAAGATTTGATGCAACAAATTCTCCACTAACACATTTCAAACCTGAGTGGATTGGAACACCAATTGAGACCTTAAAAAAACTAGGATATTCAACCGACATTTATGGGAAGCCACTTGAAAACTCACAACAAACAATCGAATTAAGAATGCAAGATGTCATAATTCCATCAGAAAGTGCAAGATATCTAATTTCAATTTGTAAATATGTTGATTCCTTACTGGAGAACTTTTACAAAAAAACATCATTTTACAATGTAAAAACAATTCAAGAATTAATTGGTCATCTTGTAATTGGATTAGCTCCACATACTTCTGTTGGGATTGTGGCAAGAATCATTGGATTTTCTGATACTCATGTATGTTTTGGTACACCAAATTGGCATTCTGCAAAGCGACGTGATGCAGATGGAGATGCAGATTCCATTATGTTACTAATGGATGCACTACTAAATTTTTCACGACAATTTCTATCTGATAAAATTGGAGGATTAATGGATGCCCCACTTCTCATACAACCGCTAGTACTTCCTCATGAATCTCAACCTCAAGCGCATAATTTGGAAGTTGTAAAACATTTTCCTATTGAATTTTTTGAGTCAACTCTTCAACAAATAAAGGCATCAGATATTCAATCAGTAGAGATAATCAAATCACGTCTTGAAACGATGAGACAATTCATCGATTATAATTTTACTCATTCAACAAGTTCCCTGACAACTTCCAAATCACGTAGTGCATATTCCACATTAGGTTCAATGTTAGACAAATTTGATATGCAAATAAGAAACGCTGAATTAATTGATGCAGTTAATGCCTCTGAAATTGTTTCAAATGTAATTTCGACTCACTTGGTTCCTGATATAATGGGAAATCTTAGGGCATATGCAAGACAAAATTTTAGATGCACTGCTTGTGGTCGCTCATATCGTAGAATGCCTTTAATTCAAACTTGTCAATGTGGTCATAAATTAATTCCAACAATAACAAGGGGTTCAGTAGAAAAATATCTAAAACTGGCAAAACGTTTGGTGGACAAATATGATGTTAGTGAATATCAAAGAGGTAGAATTTATGCACTTGCAGATGAAATTGAATTAGTTTTTGGAAAAAGTCAAGGAGATCAATCTCTCTTAACAGATTATGCCTAAATTATCTTAATTTTACGTAGTCGTATCCGCCTAATTTACTATCAAAACAATACTTGACTTTTTGGAAATTCTTACGCATTTGTTTTACTTTAGCAAGAACTTTCTTAGGATCTTTCTTATCAACTACAACATCTTTGATCAATGAAGCAATTTCATACATCTCATCCTTTTTCATTCCTAATCTAGTAATTTCAGAAACACCTAATCTAATTCCACCAGGATGGAAATAGTTTCTACCAGCTTTGATATCTCCTGGAATTAATTGCCTGTTGACAATAATGTTTGCTTTTTCAAGATCAGCTTCAACTTTACCCCCATCAGAATAATCTAAGACATTAACTGCAATTTGATGTGACATTGTAAATCCTCTTGCCTCACCTAATACTTTGAATCCTGCATCACTTAATGCATCAGCAAATGACTTGGCATTTTTGATAACTTGTGATGCATAATCTTTTCCAAATTCTAATGCTTCTGCAAATGCAACAGCTTTTCCTGCCATGTTGTTAATGTGATGACTGCTAGTCAGTCCTGGAAACGTTGCTTTCTTGATTGGCTCTTCATGTTCTTCAGAACCCAAAACTAGACCACCTTGAGGACCAAATAGAGTCTTGTGAGTACTCATAGTCATTGTATCTGCTCCTTCTCTAAGTGGATCCTGGAATTTACCCCCAGCAATTAATCCTGCAACATGTGCTGCATCATAATTAATGTGAATATTGTAACTCTTTAGAAAATCAGATAACTCTTTGACAGGATGTGGGAATAAAAATAATGAACCACCAAACATTGCAATTTTTGGTAATCTCTTTTCTTTCTCTAGTTCTTTGATCTTTTGTTTAGTCTTGTCAACATCAATTGTCATCTCTTCAGCATCAAATGGATAGAATTCAATTTCTAATCCATGTACAAGACCTGCTGTACCTGAATGTTCTTTTTTACCATGAGAAATGTGTCCACCTGCAGGAATTGAAGGTGCAACCATTACATCTCCAGGATTGGAGAATGCAGAATATACTGCCAAATTTGCAACTACTCCGGAAATTGGTCTAACATCAGCAAATTTTGCTTTGTAAAGCTTCTTTGCTAATTTCATACATTCAACTTCAACTTCATCAATGAAAATACAACCTGCATAGACTCTCTCACCTGGCCAACCTTCAGCGTATCTATTTCCAAAATCAGAAATTATTGCCTCACGCACTGCCGGACTAGGAACATTCTCACTAGCAATTAGTGGAATGGAATTTTCAAACCATTTATGGTGTTCTTTTAATTTTGTAAAAATTTTATTGTAAGATTCACGATTTTGGGATTTTGCCATACAAATAAAATTAATTTTCCCAATTTAAAAACACCGATGCTATAGAATTTTTTCCAATTTGATCTGGAAGGTATAAAAGGGGAATCTGAAGTTTTTGGTGATATGGGAATGACTGCAACTTCCAAAGGCAATATGCCTGTTGTCCTTTTAAAAGAAGGCGGCTCTGAAACTAAAGGTCGTGATGCTCAGAAAAATAATATTTCTGCAGCAAAAATCATTGCAGAAATTGTCCATACTAGTTTAGGTCCAAGAGGAATGGACAAAATGCTTGTTGATTCACTTGGCGATGTTACAATTACAAATGATGGTGCAACAATTCTCAAAGAGATTGATGTGCAACACCCAGCAGCAAAAATGTTGGTAGAAATTTCAAAGACCACTGATAATGAAGTAGGAGATGGTACAACTTCAGCAGTTGTTTTAGCAGGAGCATTACTTGAAAATGCAGAATCATTAATTGATCAAGATGTTCATCCAACAATTATTGTGGATGGTTACAGAAAGGCTGGAAAGAAAGCAAAGGAATTCTTGGAGAGTATTTCTGATAAAATTGCTCCAAATGACAAAAACATTCTAACTAAAATTGCAAAAACATCAATGCAAACAAAATTAGTCAGAAAAGATTCAGATCTTTTGGCTGATATTATAGTAAAATCAGTTACTGCAGTTGCTGAAAAAGACGGAGAGAAATCTACAGTCGATATTGATGATATTAAAGTTGAAAAGAAAGCAGGTGGTTCAATTAAAGATTCAATGATTATTCAAGGAATTGTACTTGACAAAGAAATAGTTCATGGTGGTATGCCAAGAAAAATTAATGAAGCAAAAATTGCATTAATTAACACTGCATTAGAAATTAGTAAAACTGAAACAGATGCAAAAATTAACATCTCCAATCCTCAACAACTAAAATCATTTTTAGATGAAGAAAATAGAATGCTCAAAACAATGGTTGACAAAGTAATTGGTTCTGGCGCAAATGTAGTTTTGTGTCAAAAAGGAATTGATGACATGGCTCAACACTATCTTGCAAAATCAGGAATTATTGCTGTTAGAAGAATCAAAGAAAGTGATTTAACTAAACTTGCCAAGGCAACTGGTGGAAGAATCGTTACAAATCTAGATGATTTATTTGAAAAAGATCTTGGTAGTGCACAATTAGTTGAAGAGAGAAAAATTGAAGAAGATAAATGGGTATTTGTTGAAGGTTGCAAACATCCAAAATCAGTCACTCTTCTTTTAAGAGGTGGTTCACAAAGAGTAGTTGATGAAGTTGACCGCTCTGTTCATGATGCATTGATGGTTGTAAAAGATGTAATTGAAAAACCTGAGATTGTTGCAGGTGGTGGAGCTCCTGAAACTTTTGCTGCTTCAAAATTAAGAAATTGGGCTAAATCATTAGAAGGTAGAGAACAATTGGCTGCAGAGAAATTTGCAGATGCATTAGAAGCAATTCCATTAACTTTAGCCGAAAATGCTGGAATGGATCCTATTGATACTCTAACATTACTTCGTTCAAAACAACTCAAGGGTGAGAAATGGACTGGTATTGATGTAATGAAAGGAAAAATTGGTAATATGAAATCAAGTGATATTATTGAACCTCTAGCAGTTAAACTACAAATTGTTTCAGCAGCAACAGAAGCAGCATCTATGATTCTAAGAATTGATGATGTTATTGCAACACAAAAATCTGCCGGCGGACCACCGGGTGGAGCTGGTGGAATGCCAGATATGGGCGGCATGGGTGGAATGCCTGGAATGGGTGGAATGCCTGGAATGGGTGGAATGCCAGATATGGGCGGCATGATGTAATTTCAAAGGTTTATTTTCTTTTTACAAAATTAATTATTATTGGATAAAATCTCAATTACTAAAAGTGGTTTCAAATATGTCTATCTTGTAGTATTTTTTGCGCTTTTATCTGGATTTTTCTATCCAATTATCAACAAAACAAGTTTTGATTTAGTCATTACTGGAGTGCTTGTTTTGTTTGTAGGACTAGCTGGTGGAATTTTATTGTACAAATCAACTACTTCTGAAAAACGAACTGGAATATTTTTAGGAGCAGGATTTGCTTTAATGGGAATTTCCTTGTATTTTATTTTGCAATTAACTGGTAGATTTTAGATATCAAAATAGAGATAGAATTCATGTGGGTGTGGTCTGATAGCAATCTCTCTTTGATCTCTTCTCTCTAATTCTATAATTTTATCAATTACATCATTAGTGTAAATTGGATTAAGGAATTTTCTATCACTTTCTAATTCATCTAATGCTTCACCCAAACTCTTTGGTAAAACACCAATACCTCGCTTGACTCTATCTGATTTTGTCATCTTGAAAATATCATCCATAATCATATCTCCTGGATCAATTTTCTTCTTAATTCCGTCCATTCCGGCAGCAGTAACTGCTGCAAATACAAGATATGGATTTGATGAAGGATCAGGAGCTCTAAATTCTAATCTTTTCAAATTTGAGTATTCTTTTCCTTTGAGATGTTTAGGTACTCTAACAATTGCAGATCTGTTTCCTGAACTCCATGCAATGTATGCTGGTGCTTCATATCCAGGAACTAATCTGTGGTAAGAGTTTGTTGTTGGATTACAAATAGCTGATAATGCCTTTGCATGATTAATTATTCCTCCACAAAAGTATCTTCCAATTTGACTCAATTCAATTTCATCTTCAGGATCAAAGAATGCATTTTCTTTTCCTTTCCACAAACTTACATTAACATGCATACCTGAACCTGCATCCATTGCAATTGGTTTTGGCATACATGTTGCAACTTTACCGTATTTTTGTGCAACATTTTTAATTACATATTTGTAGGATTGAGCAGCATCAGCAGCATTTGTAAGATAATCATATTTGATATCGATTTCACATTGTCCTGCAGTTGCAACTTCGTGGTGATGATTATCACACAAAATTCCAAAATTTTGATTTAAGATATTCACACATTCATTTCTATATGGTGTCAAGGTATCAGAAGGTGTACTAGGATAGTATCCTTCTTGTAATCCCATTGGATAACCAGAACCCTCTTGACTCCATGGGGCTTCTTTTGATTCTATAGAATACGATTGTCCTTTGTAGGGTGTTAAAACATCCCAATGTACTTTATCAAAAACAAAAAATTCAACTTCTGGACCCCATGTACTAAAATCAAATCCTTGAGTTTTGACATATTCTTCAGCCTTTTGTGCAATTCCCCTTGGATCTCTTGAAAGTCTTCCTCTGTTTTCTCCCCAATAAACATCACAAAGTAATCTTGCAGTTTTATTTTCAGTCATCCATGGTATTATTGCAAACGTATTAGGATCTGGTTTCAAAAGTAAATCTGAATCATCAATACTGGTAAATCCAATAATTGATGAACCATCTAATTTTGGTAAACCATCTCTCATTTGCTCTGGAGTGAATGTATTAGCTGAGATTGTAGTGTGATGAAAATGACCTGTCAAACCAGTAAATTGAAGATCTATGAAAGTAATGTTTTCATGTTGAATTCTTGAAAAGACCTCATCAGGTGAATATGTCACCTGAATTGCTTTTCCATGACTAACTTTATACGGCAATTTTGTATTCAATCAAACACAAATACATCCGAAATTTAAGGATTAGGTAAGAAATGTCAGAAAATCAAATCGATATCAACTCATTACATCACCTAGTCCAGCGTGAATCCGAAAGTGATACACTAATGGAATTGAATCCAAATTTCTATCAAAATTTGTCTGATTATTTTGGGAATCTCAAAAAACAAGAATTTGATGGAGTTGAAAATAAAATCAAAGATAAATTAATTGAACTCTCCAATGAATTAACCACAATTTTGATAAATATAAGATTAGCAAAAATTTCATCAACAAATAGTCAAGATCATTCAAATATGTTAGATGAGGAAAAATTCATCTTTGATTCCCAGGAAGAAAAATTAGAAAGAATCGAAATGATTATTTCATCAACTATTAATGGAAAATCCAAATTTCTTGAAAATTTAACAGAAAATCATAAAACCAAAAAAATCGTTATTCGTTTCTTGAGTGATGTTGATGAATTGGTGGGGTCAGATCTTGAAAGATATGGTCCATTCAAATCTGAAGACATTGCTACAATTCCCTATGAAAATGCACAGGCATTAATTTCAAAAAACGTTGCAACTAAAATTAGAATAGAAGATTAAAATGAAATTGCAAAGTACGTGTAATTAGATATGTCACATACAGGCGTAGATGTAATTGATTTTTTATTTTATACAATCTATCCCGTGATTGGAATTTTTATTATTGAAGGAATTAGTAGAGTGGCAAAAATTCCAAAGTGGGTTAAACTTTGGTCCCAAGCTGTTCTATCAATTGGATTTGGAATTTACTATTGGTTCATTCTACCTCCACCAAAAAATTTTCCACTTACTGCTTTAGTGATGTTTGCTCTTGCAATAGCCTTAATCTATCAGGGAAGAAGAGCAAAAATTTCCCCTGACAAAACTCCGTATTAGTTTAGAATCTTCCAAAAATTCTTCTAAAAAGACTTGGTTTGTTTCTACCTCCATCTCTGATTACTTTTTTTTCACCAAATCTTTTAGCTCTAATCTGACTAAGTTTTACACATCGATGTTCTTCAGGAAGTCTATGCTCTGAACAAAAAGGATCTTTACAATAATTACATTGAAATGGTAAATCTGTAAGATCACCACAATAAGCACAATTCTCTGATTTCATAACCTATGTTAGATTTGATTGTTATAAAGTTGCACTCATTTGATTTTTTTTAAAAACATTTTTAGAATGTACATTTCAATTGAAATTATGATTCAAGATAAAGTTGCAATAATCACAGGTGCAAGTAGTGGAATAGGTTATGCCACTGCATTAACTCTCTCAAAAGCTGGAGCAAAGGTTGCTATTGGAGCAAGAAGAGTTGATAGATTAGAAGAATTAGCAAAAAAAATTTCAGATAATGGCGGAGAAGTATTTTTCCAAAAATTAGATGTTACAGACAAAAATGATTGTGATGAATTTAGTAAAGCAGTTTTAGCAAAATGGGGTTCAATTGATATTTTAGTCAATAATGCAGGTTTGATGCCGTTAAGTTTTTTCAAAAATCTCAAAATTGATGAATGGGATAGAATGATTGATGTTAACATAAAAGGAGTTCTTTATGCCACCGCATCTGTAATTTCTCACATGAAAGAGAAAAAATCTGGTCACATTGTTAATCTCTCATCTGTTGCAGGAAGAATTGTCTTTCCTGCTGGAACCGTTTATTGTGCAACAAAACATGCAATTGCTGCTTTTAGTGAAGGATTGAGACAAGAATTTAGTGTAAGGTCAAATATTCGTGTGACGAGTATAGAGCCTGGAGTTGTTGCAACCGAATTAAATGACACAATCACTGATGAATCTCTTCAAGGTTTTATAGAAAATGCAAAAAAAATGGAAGCCCTTCAAGCAGATGATATTGCTAAAGCAATTTTGTTTGCTGTAGATTCACCTCATTATGTCAATGTGAATGAAATTTTGATACGTCCTACGACTCAAGAACGATAGATGTCAACAATTCCACATGTTCTTGTTTTAGGTGGTGGATTCGGTGGACTGTCAGTTTCAAATGAATTGAGAAAAAATTTTGATCCTGCTAGTCTCAAAATTACAATAATTGATAAAAAAGATTGGTTCATGGTAGGATTTTCAAAATTATGGATAATCAATGGGACAAGAACTTTTGAAAATTCTACTGCCTCACTAAAAGATTTATCCAAAAAAAATATTGATTTTTTACAAGCTGAGATCCTAAATATTGATTTTCAACAAAAATCTGTCATTACATCAAATGATAAAATTTCTTATGATTATTTGGTAATTTCAATGGGAAGTAGATTGGCTCCTGAAAGAATTCCCGGATTAATTGACCATGGGTACAATCTCTATGATCATGATCAACTTCTTGAAATAAGAAAAAGATTAGAAGAAATTCAATCTGGAAAAATTGCTATTTGTATAACCTCAATGCCATACAAATGTCCTCCTGCACCTTATGAGGCATGTCTTTTAATTGATTCCATGTTACGCAAAAGAGGAATTAGAGATAAAATTGAAATTTCAATTTATTGTCCTGCTCCCATAACAATGCCTGCAGCAGGTAGTGAGGTTAGTAAACAGATTTTGGAAATGGTAGAATCTGAATCAGTAATATTTCATAATTCATCAAAATTAAAGACTGTTGAAAATGGAAAATTGATTTTTGAAAACTTTGAATCAAACTTTGATTTACTTTTGGCTGTACCTCCTCACATTGCTCCAAAATTAATTTATGAATCAGAACTAGCGAATGATCCTGGTTTTATTAAAATAGATCGTGATTGCAAAACAAAATTTGAAAATGTTTATGCAATTGGTGATGTTACAGTTTTACCAGTTACAGACTCAATGACTGTTCCAAAAGCTGGAGTATTTGCTGAAGGTGAAGGAATGACAGTTGCAAAAAATATCACTTCAAAAATTAAACAAACTAATGAATTAACACTATATGATGGAATTGGTGGTTGCTTTATAGAATCTGGAAGAGAAACTGCATCATTAATTGAAGTTGACATGTTTTCTCAAGAAAAACCTATGACAAGATTAACTTCTTCTACAGAAGAAAATCTTTCAAAAAAATTTGAATTTGAAAGGGAACGATTAACAAAATGGTTTTAGTTTAATTAGATTCTTTTTCTCTTGACAAATGTTCAAGCAATGCTCTGACTTCAACACCTAACTCTTTATCCATTTTTGATAGATTGAGTTTTTCTTGAATACTATTTTTCATATTTTCATCATTTAATTCGATATTTCTTTTTTGTACACAATCAATATGATCTTCACCAGTTGCAGATATTCTGTGACAAATGTTGCAAATCTTCATAATCTTAGTTACTAATGGGACGATTTAATAATTTCATTTTTTGCCTCAAATCAAGGGATCGTGGTCTAGCTTGGTATGATACTTGCCTGGGGGGCAAGTGGTCGCAGGTTCAAATCCTGCCGGTCCCATCACAATTTCAAAACTTTCAAGACTTTTTCAAAATTTTCTCTATTTTTGCAATTTTTGTAAATTTTTAATGCATTAATAATTTCATTTTTGGTTGGGTTTTTGTAGATTTTTTGAACTTGTTTTGAAATTCCTGATCCAATGAAAATTGCTTGTGTCACAGATGTAACATTTGATGTTCTTCTCTTCAAACTACCACTTTCAAAATCAATTATGTATGGAATATTATCTTCAATGAGAACGTGTTTTGAAATATCACTTAGTTCACCATGATCAAAACCCATCTTATCTAAAGCAAAACAATCTTCTAATATTTTTTTAATAACTATCTTTAATTTTTTTGAACTACCTCTTCCATTTAATTGAGTAATCCAATCTAAAATTTTAATTCCATCAATATACTCCATCAAAAGAAAATTTTTACTAGAGCCAAATACTTTTGGTCCAACATTAATTTTGTTAACAGACTTTAAAAATAATTCTTCATTTTTCATATTTTTTCGTTGAGAATCGATTCTTCTAATTTTTAATGCAATCTTTTTGGAATCTTTTCTGGCTAATACAACTACTCCGACATATCCTTTACCTAAAATTGATAATTTACCAATTGTTGTTTTCCCAGAAAATGAAATTGATTTGACTTTTAATTTTTCTAATTCTATTATTCTTTTTTTTATCTGATTTTTTGTTCCATTGGGAAAACCTATAATTTTTGAATAGGGTTCATCATGAAATTTTTTAATTGGAATAAAGTAAGATTTCATCGCTTGAAATTATCTCATTTGCTGCTTCTTTAATTGATTTACTAAAATTTTGCTTTCCAACAAATATCTTGAATCCTTTCTGAAAATCTTTTTTTAATCCCTTTGGAATTCCTTTATCTAGATTAGTTTTTATTATAAATTGAAGAAATTTATCAGCTTCTATGTATTTTCTATTTTCTAGAGAAATTATCTTATTTTCATGATTAATCCATATCATTTCAGTTGATGAAATATTTTTCTTAACAAAATTATCAGTAGCATCTTTTCTAAAGAATTCTGGTCCAATTTTAGAATGAATTTTTGAAATTTCAATTTCTTTTAACATAAAAAATAGGTACGCTTGTTTTTTTTCAACAAATGCCCCATTTCTTAAAACATTGAATCCCCCCAAATCTAATTGAGTAGCTAGAGTACTTGATGCACGCTTTACTTGACCCCAAATAATATCTGGACTTCTATCTGAAAAATCAAATCTTACTGATAAAAGATTCTTCCAAAATTTCTTTGAAATTTTACTTTTTTGAATTTTAAAATATGATATTTTAGGATTATTTTGAAATGCTCTACACAACATTACAAATTTACCTATATTTTGATTTGAAATCGCAGCGGCTAAATTTCTATTTTTATCAATTGGGTCAACTATGACAATTGATGTATCAAATTTTTTATTAGTTATTCCAATTACTTGATTCTCTTTTATGTTGCACATTTTTTCAATTAAATTTTCAAATGTTTTGAAATTGTAAATTAATACCTCTGAAATATAACCACTAAATCCTTGTCTAGCAATTTCAGCACCATAGATTTTATTTGATTTTAAGAATTTTTTTAATACCTTTACTTCATTTTTCATATTTTCATTCAAATTCTTCATCATGAATTTAGTATGAAATGGTGTTCTATCAGCGGCACTTTTCCACTCTCCATTATTGACATCATAACATGGAACTATGTTGATTTTTGTTTTTTTAATACTTGCTTCAACATATGGGTGTTCAGAATATCTTACATATGGGGAGTATTTTTTTAGTGCTGCAAATCCAATTTTTTTTGAAATTTTTTCGAAATTCTCTTCAGACGTTTCAGTTTTAAATTTAATAAAAATATCAATATCTGCATCATTTGGTAACCATGTATCTTTTGCAAATGATCCTCCAAATTCAATGTCTACTATTTCTGAATAATTTTTTATTTGATTTTTTACAAGATCAAATGCTTCATTTGCTATTTTTAATTTGACATTTTGTGCAGAAGTTGATATTGTAACATCCTTTTTTACTTGAGAGATAATTTTTTTCATATTGAATTCTTTATCTCCATAATATCTGAATAGATTGGTCCATTTGATGTAAGGACACTTTTTTTCAATTTAATTGATGAAATTTCTTGATTTCCAAATTTTGTTTTTTCATAATTTCCCAAAATTTGATTCATATCTGATATCTTATTTTTCACTCTAAAAACTGTTAGATGTGGTTTAAATGATTTATCTGGAAAATGACCCTCTTGTTTTAATGAATCATTTACTTTTTTGGCAATCTCCTTGAGGTTGTTCCCACCTTCTGAGTCTGTACCAATCCATACAATTCTAGGGTTTT
Organism: Candidatus Nitrosopumilus sp.; assembly: GCA_008080815.1. Classification (GTDB taxonomy): domain Archaea; phylum Thermoproteota; class Nitrososphaeria; order Nitrososphaerales; family Nitrosopumilaceae; genus Nitrosopumilus; species Nitrosopumilus brisbanensis. The sequence goes on along the minus strand of VMDM01000046.1, from coordinate 13,137 downwards.
TTTGATTTGGAAACACTCCAACACCTTCTAACCCAAGAAAAAACTCTGAAAATCTAATCTTTTTGAGAGAATTTTTAATTTTTTCTAATTCAATCTCAGATATTTCACCTAAAAACTGTAATGTAAAATGTAGATTTTCTATAGCAATTGGTTTAGCATTTAGTTTTAGGCTTGACTGAAATTCTTTAATTTTTCTTAGAATCTCATGATTATTGATATCAATTGCAACAAAAACTCTCATGAAATTTTACTTTATTTCTAGTATAATAATTTCCGGTAAATTCATAGACAAGAAAAAATGAAAAATTTTATGAAATTAATTGTATGTTTAACGGGTATGCCTGGAGCTGGAAAATCAACAATTGCTGAGGCATTAAAAGAAAAGGGCTATGATGTAATAAACATGGGTAATGCAGTTAGAAACGAAGCTAATAAAAGAAATCTTGAATGTACAAGAGAAAATCTTGGAAACTTGATGTTAGAATTACGTAAACAAAATGGACCTGGAGCAATTGCTGAGTTAATTGAATCCGATATTAATTCATCGCCATCTAATGTTATTCTCATTGATGGTGTTCGTTCAAATGACGAAATAAATATTCTAAGAAAATTTGGAAATGTAAAACTATTAGCTATTCATGCTTCAACAGATACTAGATTTGAATTCTTAAAACAAAGAGGACGTTCTGATGATCCTCAAACTAAAGAACATTTTGATGAAAGAGATAATAGAGAATTAGGAGTAGGGATTAGCAATTCAATTGCTTTATCTGATTTTGCAATTTCTAATATCGGTTTAACAAAAGATGAATTAATTCAAAAAGCATATTCTATAATTGAATCCTGGATATGAATATTCCAAATTTTAAATGTAAAATTATTGTTAATTGTGAAATTAATCCTTCAGAAGAATTTGATAAAGTTTCTAAAGCATTAAATAATATTTTTCCATCTCTAGAAATTTTAGAAGATAAAAATTCAATAAATTTAATTTCTGAAAAATTGGATTCTCTAGAAAACATTTTTGAGTATATTCACTCTACAAACTCTCAGAAAACATTTTTGAGAAATCTTGATAAAAATTTAAAAAAAGAATCAACTTGGTTTTACCTAAACAAGCAGGCAGCTTTTGTAAATAAAGTTGTGATATGCGAGGATTCAATTGAATCCCCACTGGGGCCAATCAAAATTACAATATTTTCAAAACAAATAGACTCGATTATTGACTGGGTAGCATCTGAATCAGATTAGTTAAATAAATTCAAGTATTTTTGACTATTTTTTTTAGTTAGAATCTAAAAACTTGTTTTTTTAAAAAATATCATGTTCATAAAATTAGCCTTAATTTTGGGTATAATCGCATTTGGTGCAATGATATTTTCTGATGAAATTGACTATCTATTCCCTACAACCTCTGCTACAGTCATAGAATCTATTTCTACTGATGTAAGTAATATTAGTTCTAAAGCTACAAACATAATTGAATCAAAATTAGATGAATCAATAGATAAGGCAGTTGAAAAAACATCTAGTAAAATATCAGAAAAAATATCTGATGAAATTGATGTAATTGGAGATTCTGTTTCAGACAACGTTACAGAATTAGGAAAATCATCCCAAGAAAAAATTTCAGATAGTATATCTAATTTTAATCCGTTTGAAAAAATTACAAAATTATTTTCTGGATTTGATTTTTTTTAATTCATTAACAAATTCTGGTAAAAACTTTGCACTTTTTTCTTGAATTGAGAAATCCATTTCAGCACTCATTTCTGTTTTTTCTGGATTAATTTCCATTAGTATAGATCCATTCTCTTTTGCAATTAATGGTAATGTATTTGCAGGAGAAACAACTAGGGATGTACCTACAATTATCATCAAATCTGATTCACTTGCATGAATTATTGAATTTCTCCACACTTGTTGTGGAAGTGACTCACCAAACCAAACCACATTGGGTCTAAGTATAGATCCACATCTACATTTTGGGGGAAATTCAGAAAACTCGGAGAAATTCTCTTCAATAAAATCGCAATTAGTACATCTTAAAGTAATGATATCTCCATGAAGTTCATAGACATTTCTACTTCCAGCTTTTTTGTGTAATCCATCTACATTTTGTGTTAGAACAACAACATCAAATAATTCTTGTAATTCTGCAATTGCTTGATGACCTTTGTTTGGAAAAGATTCAAAAATATTTTTTCTTCTTTCATTATACCATTCCCATACAAATTGTGGATTTTCATTAAATGCATCAATAGTTGCCAATTTCATTGCATCATGATTTCTCCATAATCCATCCTTACCACGAAATGTGGGGATACCACTTTCATGTGAAATTCCAGCACCTGTTACAAAAACAATCTTTTTGATTAAGGAAAAATTATCTTCAATTTTCTCTATCCAATTCATTTTATCTCAATTTCAAGAAGATCTTTTGCAGTTATTACAGAATCATGTATCTCACTAGCCTCTTTTAGATGAGATAATTCATCTCTATATCTAGCAGAAAAATGAGTAAGAATTAGATTCTTTACATTGGCATTTTTTCCTAAAATTGCAGCCTGTTTTGCAGTAGAATGACATGTTTCCAAAGCTTTTTGTTTTTCTGATTCAAGAAATGTAGAATCGAAAACAAGATAATCACAATTCTCAAAAAATTTTTCCAACTCTTCAGTTGGCATTGTGTCTCCTGATATCCCAATTTTTTTGCCGGCTCTACTTTCTCCTAAAACTTGATTTGGTAAAATTTTTTTTCCATCAACTTCAATCTCATTGCCTCTTTGCAATTTGTTCCATAATTCTCCTTCTGGAATTCCTAATTCCTTTGCTTTATCTACATTAAATCTTCCAGCTTTTTCTTTTTCTTGAAAAACATAAGAAAATGCTTTGATTGAATGATTTGCCTTGCAAGCAGAAATTATATATTTTTCATTTTCAAAAATTTTAGATTCAGTTACAATATTTATCAAAATTGGAAATGTTAGTCCAAAATTCAACACTTTGATATTTGCACTAATGAATTCATCAATTCCATGTGGTCCATAAATCTCTAAAGTTTCACTTCTATTTTGCATTGACATTGTTTGTAATAATCCTAAAATTCCTACTACATGATCTCCGTGTAAATGTGTGACAAAAATTTTCATTTTTTTATTCCACCCCAAACTTGATTTCATATATGCAATCTGTGCTGCTTCTCCGGCATCAAACATCATTATTTCTCCATCCCTTTCAAGGCAAATACAACTTAGTCCTCTAATGTCTGTGGGTTGAGCCGCAGATGTCCCTAAAAATACTAATTTCATTTAATCAATATTGTTCTTGTCAAGCTTTTATGCCTATAGATTTGATATGTCTTCAAACCTCTAATTTTCAAATCATCTGCCAGTTCTTTTTTATACATAACGGCAATTTTTTTATGACTGGGAACAATTTTAAAAAATTTTTTGATAATATTTTCTGGTTTTTGCGAGACTTTGGATGATTTACCATATGGAAAATCTGTTACTATGGCATTATACTTGTTTGAAATATTTTTGATCTCTTGAAAATCGCTCTGAATTATTTCTGCCCCAAAAGCGTTTTTTTCAATATTTTCTTTGCTCATTTTGACCATTTTTTCATCAAAATCTAATCCAATTCCATGAATTCCCATTGATTCAGCCTCAAGTAATGTTGTTCCTGTTCCACAAAATGGATCACAAATTGCTTCACCTTCTCTAATACCTAACAAATTGATCATTGCACGAGTTAATTTCCAATCCAATTCATGTGGATGAGAACCAATTTTTTCTGGTCTGACAGTTTTTTTCATTATTTTGGAGAATCCAAAAAAATTCTCTTTATTTGTAAAAATTAAATAAATTGTAATTTCTGGTTCATCTAGATCAACTTTTGCATTTGTAAATTTTGAAATCATATCGCCCATTGAATTTTCAAGTTCTGGAATACTAAATTCGTTTGAAGATAAATTAATAATTCTACACGCAAAAGTTTTTGCAGTTTTTAATTCTCCAAAATTTTCTTCATCCAAAAATAAACCTGACATTTTTCTCAATACTTGACCTGAAATTTTTACGAATGAAGCCCTTTTTGTTATTTCTTGCCAATTAGTTTTCGATTGAACTATTACTAAATTATCAATAACAACTGTTTTTGCAAATCTATCATACATTTTTGCAAGTGCAGTTATTTCATCAATTGCAATCTCTAAATATTCTTGAGATAAAATAAAAAAACTTTCAGGCATCAGTAATTGCTTCTAAAATAATGTTTGATATATCTACTTTTGATGTTTTTCCAGGGATTGAGTTTGTACTTATAATTTGTTTTACTCCTGAACTTTTAATTTTCTTTTCTGCATCGTTCAATAGGAGACCGTGAGTACATGCAACAAAAATTTGTCTTGCTTTTTGTTTTTTCAGAAATTCAGCTGCATGGATAATACTTCCTCCAGTACTAATCATATCATCAACTAAAATCAGATCTTTATTTTTGACATCAACTTCTTTTGAAATAATCTTTACTTTTCCTGTTTTTCTATCTCTCTTTTTTTCTAATGCTAAAAACTCTGAACCAAATTCTTTTGCAAATAATTTTGCCCTCTCTTTACCTCCTTGGTCTGGCGAAATAATTAATGGGTCTTTTAGCCTCAATTTCTTCAAATATTTCACCAATTCGGGTATAGCAGATATATTCTGTGTTTTTGTTTTAAAGTGTTTTAATCCTAATTTACTGTGTATATCAACGACAATTATTTTTGAAGCCCCAACTCCTTTTGTCATTTGAGCTAAAACCTTCATTGTTATAATTTCACCAGGTAAAAATTCTCTATCTTGTCTGGCATATCCCATGTATGGAATTACCAAAATAACTTCTTTTGAGAATTCTTTTGCTTTGGAAACTAAAGATAGAGCCTGAATCAAATTGGTATCTACTGGAGGATATACTGATTGAATAACGATTGTTTTTTTAGAGGAAATCTTACCTTTTAAAGTAATTTTACTTTCACCATCTGGAAAAACTCTAACTTCAGATTTTACCAAATTTGCTTTGCATTTTTTTGCAAATTTTGTTCCTAATTGAACTGATGAATTTCCAACAATAACTGAAAGATTGTTCACAATTTACAAATTATGATGGGATTCTTAAGTTTTGAGAATTTTGTTTAGTCATTCATCTCCATCTCCGCCTCTACCAATATCTCCCAATCCATATTTGTCAATTACATCATTCCTTTTATCATCCAGTCTACTAATTTCATCAGCTTCACGTTTTTCATCTCCTTGATAGATAGTTCTAATTGGCCATGGTATTCGTATATCGTATTTTTTAAATTCTTCATACATGATCATTCTCAAATCTGTTTTTGTTTTGAATTGTGAACCGAAATCTTTCACATATATCCACATTGAAAAATCTAATGATGATTCATTAAATTCATTGAATCTAATTACGGGTTGAACAACCTCCACATGAAGATCCTTATCACATCCACAACTTGGTTTATTCTCATCAAGATATGGACATCTGTTTTGTCTACAAAGATGTCTTCCTTTGGTATCCACAACTTCTTTCATTGCACGTTTCCCAATTTTTACCAAAATTGATGCTACTTGTCTTGGATTGTTTAGATATGAAACTCCAACTTTAATAATGGCTGGAACAAGTTTGTTTTCTTTAGTATAGTTGATAATTTGTGCAGAAACCAACTGTCTAGTAGGAATAACAGCAATTGATTCATGGAGACCATCTCGAATGTAGGTAACTCTAGGCGTGATTCTATGTACATATCCATTATAACCTGTCTCCAATTGAACTCTGTCACCTTCGACAAAAATTTTGTCTTTTCTAATCATAATATATGCAAAATAGTTTTGCATAGTTTCTTGTAGTGCTAATCCCAATCCAATTGAAAAACCACCAGTTGCAGTTGCAATAACAATGAGATCCACACCCCACCATGCTAGAACTCCTAAAACTGTAGCAATGAATATTGCTAATGGTATTACTTGTTTTGTTGATCTAGGGATTCCATCCCTTTTCTTTTTTGCATAACCTGGAGGTCTAGAGCTTGGAATTACTTCTTCATAACCTGAATCTCTTTTTTCTTCCCTCCAAACATCAATTGGAAATATTTCATCAGGTTTTAGACCGGTTCTGAGCTTTCTACCCGATTGATTATTTCCAGAGATACAATCATCAAAATATTTTTGATATTTAGCTCTTTCAGACTTTTTCCATTGTTCAAATGGATTACCAACTAGTTTTTCATAACTTCCAATAGGATTTCCTTTACTAGTTCTGAAATTTTCAAGATACTGTAATCCTTTCTCATTTTTTAAATAGCCTTCAAATTCTTCATTTGTCATATCTTCAGGTGTTGTTTTTGGTGCAACCCATCTGAACAGTTTATGAAAAAGATCATCTTTATCATCCAAGTAACCTCTCATTTCAAACCATGCGTCAAAATCAACTTTTTCAAGAATTGATTTCTCTCTTTTAATTAACATGATGGGAATTAAATGAGAAAAAGTATATCCTATAACCAAGATGTTAAATGTATTTAGTAATTTTGCAAAAATTTCTGCAGATGAAACTGAATTATCAATACTGACAATTTTTTCATCTAAAACACCTGTTTGGATGTAAATATTGATTGATGTAATCAATGCTATTGCAAAGAATGGAAGAACTGCGCGTCTGATGAATCTTGAAAGATGAGGTCTATGATAATAGATCTTTTTGGATGAAATCCAGGCTGAAAATTTTCTATACCCAATGACTATGCCAATTATACCTAGAATCATTATGAAAAAAGCAATCTGAAGTGACTCTGAGGAGGCTAAAAGCTCCGAAACTGTCTCAAATTCACCAATAGATATCTGACCTAATTCATCTTCAGGCATTATTTTCTCCTGTGACTCTTTGATTCATTATATTTATTGAAATGATTTTTTATTAAATCTTAATTTATTTTATAAAAAATGTGCAACCTTTAACAATGGTAAAGATTCTATTACTAGAGTGACTTATCAAGTAACTGAATGGAGTAATTCACCTTCACTCAAATCTTACACATTAGCAAATTTTCGTAATATTCCAGAGATAGAGAATTTATCTGAAGAAACTAAATTTGAAATGGAAGTTGTAGGAAATGTATTACCATTTAAAGCAAATAACTACGTTGTTGAGCAATTAATTGATTGGAACAATATTCCACATGATCCAATGTATGTACTCACTTTTCCACAAAAGGGAATGTTAAGACCAGAACACTATTCAAAAATGGAAAATGCATTAAAAAATAATTTAGAAAAAGATGAAATCACTAAAATTGCAAATGAAATACGTTTACAACTAAATCCTCATCCTGCTGGACAAATGGAACTAAATGTTCCAACTCTTAAAGATGGAACTAAATTATATGGAATGCAACACAAGTACAAGGAAACATGTCTATTTTTCCCAAGTCAAAGTCAAACATGTCATGCATATTGTAGTTTTTGTTTTAGATGGCCACAATTTGTTGGAATGGACGAAATGAAATTTGCAATGCAAGAAGCAGAATTGTTAGTCAAATATCTTCAAGAACATCAAGAGATCACTGATGTACTTTTTACTGGTGGTGATCCCATGATAATGCGATCTCAAATTTTTTCAAAATATATTGATACTTTACTTGAATCGAATATTCCAAATCTTAAAAATATCAGAATTGGAACCAAGTCTTTATCATATTGGCCATACAAATTTTTGACAGATTCTGATTCTCAATCAATGTTAGATGTGTTTCAAAAAGTAACCGATAATGGATTACATCTTGCATTTATGGCACATTTCAATCATCTCAACGAACTTTCTACTCAATCTGTGATTGATGCTATAAAAGCAGTCAAAAAAACAGGTGCTGAAATAAGAACTCAATCTCCACTTTTAGCTCATATCAATGATGATGCTGAAATGTGGGCAAAAATGTGGACTAAACAAGTTTTACATGGATGTATTCCATATTACATGTTCGTTGTCCGTGACACTGGAGCACAGCACTACTTTGGAGTTCCTTTAGTCAAAGCATATTCCATTTTTAAGAAAGCATATTCCTCAGTAAGCGGACTAGCAAGAACTGTACGTGGACCAAGCATGTCTGCTACTCCTGGAAAAGTGCATGTAATTGGAACTGCTGAATTAAATGATCAAAAAGTAATTGTTTTGAGATTTTTGCAGGGCAGAAATCCAAATTGGGTTCAAAAACCATTTTTTGCAAAATATGATGAAAATGCTTTATGGTTAGATGATCTGAAACCTGCATTAACAAACAAATTCTTTTTTGAAGATGAAATGAATAACTTTAAAAAAATTCATCCTGAAGAGGATTCCCCTGAATCTTAAGATTTTACCTGACCTATTAGACAATTCTAACTTACAAAATCACATTAGTAAAATCAATACTTAGAGATGTTGTGAATAGTTCTGAAGTTTTAAAGAAACTAGAAGAAGAAAATATAACATTCGTAAATCTTTGGTTTGTAGATATTTTCGGTGAATTACACCGATTAGGAATGCCTAGATATGCAATTGATGAAAATAGTTTCAAAAATGGATTAGAAAAACTCGACGCAAGTTCTATTCTTGGCTTCAAATCTGTTAATAATTCTGATATGATTTTGAAACCAGATCCTAAATCATTTAGAATTTTACCTTCAGATTATGATCAGGGAAATAGAAAAAATGCAATTTTATTTTGTGATCTTTATGAAGGTAATTCTGTTGATGAAATAAGATACAATCGTGATTCAAGAGGAATTGCACACAAAGCTGCAAAAGAATTAGACAATTTTGGTTTAACTCATACATATTGGGGACCAGAAATTGAATTCTTTGTATTTGATACAATCAATGTTTATCCATCACCGTATGCCGCTACTCATTCCTATGGTGGTTCTGGATATTCTATAGAATCAAAAGAATCTCCATGGGCTAAGGGAAATGTTAGCACTGCAATCGATATCAAAGAGGGATATTACCCATCACAACCAAAAGATACACTTGAGAGTTTTAGAAAAGATGTCTGTGATGATCTTTACAATAATTTTCATATCAAAGTTGAGGCTGAACATCATGAAGTTGCAACCTCTGGTCAATGTGAAATTAATCTGGTATATGATGAAATGATTGCGATGGCTGATAATGTAATTGCTGTAAAAAATATTGTAAAAGTTAAGGCAAAAAGAAAAAACAAAGTTGCTACATTTATGCCAAAACCAATTTTTGGTGATAATGCATCAGCAATGCATACTCATCAAAGTTTATGGAATGAAAAAGTCAATGTAATGTTTGATCCTGATGACCACGTTGCTCAGATGAGCCAAGTAGGTCGTTATTATATTGGTGGAATATTGGAACATGCTTCAGCATTATGTGCAATAACAAACCCTACCACAAATTCATACAAAAGATTAGTTCCAGGATTTGAAGCACCAGTTAATGTCTGTTGGGGAATGGGAAATCGTTCAGCAGCAATTCGTGTACCAATGTATTACAGGAATCAAGAAAAAAGTAAAAGAATAGAATATCGTGTACCTGATCCAACTGCTAACATCTATCTTTTAGAAGCTGCGCTTTTACTTGCAGGATTGGATGGAATTTCAAGAAAATTAGATCCTGGAGATCCAATCGAAGAAAATGTTTACAAATTGAGTCCTGAAAAGAAACGAGAGTATAATATTGGTTCATTACCTGTCTCTCTAAAAGGAGCGCTAGATTCGTTGAAAAGTGATTCTGGATTTTTAGAGAAAGTTTTCACAAAAGATTTCATTGACAAGTATACTGAATTAAAATACAAAGAATATACTGCCTTTGCACAAACTCCAACTGCCTGGGAAGTATCAATGTATGCTGATGCCTGAATTTTGATTCACTAACGCTTCCTTGATATTTTATAATTCTAATAAAATACAAGTATGGGTTACTTCGGATATTTGTGGGGGATGAGAATTGGTAGAGAGTAATTATGATATTCTTGGAATATCTGAAGGAACTACTGAAAAAGAAATTCGTGATGCATTTAGAAGATTAGCATTACAATATCACTCTGATCGTGGAGGAGAAAATGAACAATTTATCAAAATAAAACAAGCATATGAGGATCTTAAAGTTGGTAAGAAATATCCAGATACCGACATTGAACGATTAAAGAATTCTAGAGTTTATTCAGATGAATCAGATTCCGATGTCAGGAGAAAAAATCTCATTATTGGACAACAACTTTCAAAAGAAATGTTAACGGCTCAAGAGTGGGCTGCTGCATTAAATAGAACAAATACTACGGGAACAAGATTATTTGGTTCAAAAACACTAGGTGAAATCGAGCTTGAACGTAAAGCTAATGGAGCATTATCAATTAAAGGAAATTTCATGGCCGGAACATTGGAGTATGATGGATCAATTATCATGCAGGGAAATATTACTAGTCCATCTTGGACAAGTGAGTTCAGATCAATAATTCATATCACAAAAGGTGATTTCAAATTAGTTAATCCACACGAAAATAAATACAAAATTGAAAATGGTGCAAAAATAATTGTTGATGATGGGAATATTGAAGTTGGAAATATTTTCGGTAGAAAATTTAGAGTTGATGATCCTGATGGTAGGGTTGGTGTCTATAAAATATCTGAAAATAGAACAGAGATTATATCCCCTAATGGTAAAATTGTTGCAGAAAATGTTGTAAATACGGTTACTCTGAATGGAGAAACTGTAATTGTTCTAAATGTAGAAGATGATGTAACCATTTCTGCTAGGGAAATTTTATTTTATGGAAGTAAACTAACGTATGATTCAATTATAAAAGTAAAAGAGGGCGGAAGTATCAGATTTTTTGAAACTTTTTCAATTCAAGGTTTAAGTGGTGATGCTAAAATTGAATTGGAAAATGGAAAAATTGTCAGACTATTTGATCTTAAAACTAAAAAAATTAGGGATTTATCTGATGAATTTGTTCCAAACAAAGAAAAATATCAAAAGGATGAAACACTTGTTGGAAAGGGATTTACAATTACTTATGATATGATAAATAATTTATCAAAAAAACCTCAGAAATCCTCTTCTGGGTGGAAATCCAAATTTGGATTCAAAAAAGTCTAGTCAATATTTCTTTTCACTTGATAACAATTGTATCCAAATTGCTCTGAACCTACATCATTTTCTATTTTTTTGAATTGATACCAACCATACTTCTTTGAATTTGAGTAGAAATCTTCACCTACTACAACACCATTTGGAGGTGCACTACGATTAATTTTTGCACATCGGTTAACTGTGTCACCAAATATGTCCTGAGTTGATGAAGTTGATGATTTTGCAATTCTAACTAGTCCAAATGTAGCACTAATTCTATAATTAATAATTGGTAATTCCTCTTTTTCTAATTTTTCAACAATAAATCTATGAGATTCACTTAATGCAATACAACAGTCTAAACATTTCTTGAACATTTCTCTTTCGTTTGAATTCTCCATTGAAAAATAAAATAGCAAAGCATCACCAATATTTTTGACGACATTCCCATCAAATTTGTTAACAATTGATGCCATTGAATTAATGAAGATTTTGTAAAACTCATTAATTTTTTCATCAGGCATCATAGAAATTATTTTTGTAGAATTCATTATGTCAATCATACAAACACAATACTTTTCACTCTTTTCAGAGAATTGTAACAAGATATCTTCCTGTTGTTTAATTACATCTTCTTTTTGCTTTATCTCAATAATTGATTCTTGAAGTTTTGAAGCCATTGAATCAAATGCTAAAGATAACTCTCCAATTTCATCTCTAGTCTTAATTTCTGTTCTAACATCAAAATCACCACTAGCAATTCTATTTGCAGCATTTTTCAATTTTAGTAATGGTCTAGACAAATTTTTAGACATTACAAATGCTACAACTCCCATCACAGCTGTAATTATTATGCCCGTTAGAATGATTCTATTTTGTAAAATCTTTATTGGCTCTTCAATTTCTTCGACATCCATCTCAACTAGTAAAACTATGCCCAGATTTTTTGCACAATATGACGAACCAAAAATCAATTTTTCTCGGTAATCTTCGTAAATTCCAACTGTATTTTGTTCATTTGAAAAGCAATCATTGACAGGTTTCGTATTTACTTTTTGATTAAATACTGCATCTTCAATAAATCTAGATTCTGATAACATCAGAAAATCATCATTAACAAAATAAACCTCTCCTGTTTCTCCCAATCCACTTCTGTTAATCATTATGTTATCAATTGCATTTGTCCTCATTCTGGAAATGATTACTCCAATTGCTTCATCTCCAATTTTGCCATCGTCCGCAAAAACAGGTGTTACTACAACCATCTTTTTTCCATTTCCACTGGATTCAAATTCAATAAAAGATTCTTTCAATCCACGTTCAAATAACGGATTCTTGTTGTAATCTTCATTAGATATTCCACTTAGTGAAAAAAATACTTGGCCATTTTTGCCAATAATCTTTGTATCTTCAAAACCAATTGAAAATCCAATCAATTCTTGAAATGCTTGAATTTGAATCAGATAATCTCTCCTAAACATCTCTTTAAATTGTTGAAGATCTTTTGTTGGTACACTATTCATTTTTTGAATTAATGTATTGATCATAGGATCGTTTGCAAGAATATCATTTTGATCCATTCTTGACTCAAAAATTAATCGTAATGTCTCTCCTCTTATTGCTGATTCACCAATTAATTGGTCTCCTACTTTTTGTTTTAGAATTTCATCGGAATAATTAAAGCTAAAATATCCAATTATTGATAAAGCGATAACTGAAACTATCATTACTAATAAAATTAATTTGCGGTCTAGATTGAAAGAGATTTTCAATTAATTTTTGTAAATTTTAAAGCTTTTAGGTATTACCATTATGGTATTAAAAATAATAAAAAGAAATTAGATTGAACTAATCTAATCGATTAATTCGGTCCAACCTTTAACGAAGACTGAATCTTTGTGGAGTGGGACTGGTTGTCCGACTGTGAAGTCCATTGGTCTCATCCAAAAGATTGCTTTTGTTGGGCATACACCGATGCATGCACCATCAGAAATACATCTTTCTGGGTAA